>NZ_JAELTL010000050.1:0-42126 GCF_016428815.1 Serratia sp. ASV30
GCCCCTGCACCTTGTAGCCGCCAAACACGTTGACGGATTGTGGCGTGAGGCCCAGATGGCCGCAGACGGGGACGGCGCGCTCCGTGAGCATTTTCACCGTTTCGCAGAGCCAACTGCCGCCTTCTATTTTGACCATGTTGGCCCCAGCGCGCATCACCTCGGCCGCGCTTTGGCAGGCTTGCTCTGGCGTGGCGTAACTCATGAAAGGCAGGTCGGCCAACAGCAGGCTGGCTGGTGCCCCACGGCGTACCGCGCGGGTATGGTAAGCCACGTCGGCCACGGTTACCGGCAGCGTTGAGTCATGCCCTTGCAGCGTCATTCCCAGCGAGTCGCCGACCAGCAATACTTTAATACCTTGTTCTTCAAACAGCTGGGCAAAGCTGGCATCGTAGGCGGTAATAGTCGCAAACTTGCGCTGCTCCTGCTTCCACTGGCGTAAATGGCTCAGGGTGGTAGGTTTCATCACAACGTCTCCTGCAGTAACCGCGCGGCCTGGATTTGTAGCACGGTGGTAAAAAGTGCTGTCATTCTACTGTAACCCTTCAGGGGTGGGTAGCTCCGATGCTGATGGTTAAGATGTTCTTAAGAAGCTTATGATGTAATGGTCTGTCCAAAGGGAGAGCGCATGAGAATTCTGTTGATTGAAGACGACAAACTGATCGGTGATGGCATCAAGGCGGGCTTGACCAAGCTGGGGTTTAACCTCGACTGGTTCACCGATGGCATCATCGGAAAGAACGCTCTGGATAGCGCTCCTTATGATGCGGTGATCCTCGATCTCAGCTTGCCGGGGTTGGACGGGTTGGATTTGCTGCGCCAGTGGCGTCAGGCCGGACAGGATGTGCCGGTGCTGATCCTGACAGCGCGTGACGCACTGGAACAGCGTGTCAGCGGCTTGCAAAGCGGAGCCGACGATTACCTGTGCAAGCCTTTTGCCCTGACGGAGGTTGCCGCGCGTTTACAGGCGTTGATCCGTCGCCGCCATGGGCAACTGACGCCCCAACTGGTCCATGGCAACCTGGTGTTTGATGCCGCATCGCGCAGCGTGAGCTGCAACGGTGAACCCGTAACGCTGACCCCACGCGAACTGGCGGTGCTGGAATTGTTTCTGCACAACAAGGGGCGCGTGCTGGCACGGCCGCTGATCCAGGAAAAACTGTATAACTGGGATGATGACGTGAGCAGTAACGCGGTTGAAGTCCATATCCATCATCTGCGGCGCAAGCTGGGTAACGGCTTTATCCGCACCGTACATGGCGTGGGCTACACGCTGGGGGATGAGCCGTGAAGTCATTGAGTTTGCGGTTGCGGCTGATCCTGATCTTCAGCCTGCTGGCATTGCTGACCTGGTGCTCTGCCAGCGTGGTGGCGTGGATGATGACGCGCCACAATATCAACGAAGTGTTCGACACCCAACAGATGTTGTTTGCCAAACGGCTGGCGACTGCCGATCTGGGGGATTTACTGGCTAATCAGCAAGTGCGCAGTCTGCCGAAAACCAAGAAGATGCTGAACCACGGTAAACGCGGAGAGCAGGACGATGATGCGTTGGCGTTCGCCATCTTTTCCCACGATGGACGCATGCTGCTCAATGACGGTGAGAACGGTGAGGATTTTCAGTTTGACGGCGAGCGGCAAGGGTTTGTTGATGGTCTCCGTAAAGGAGATAGCGACAGCTGGCGATTGCTATGGCTCACCAGCCCGGATGGCCGTTACCGTATTGTGGTCGGCCAGGAATGGGATTATCGGCATGATATGGCGTTGGGGTTGGTGATGGGGCAGTTGCTGCCCTGGCTGGTGACGTTGCCGATCCTGATGTTGTTGATTGCCCTGATGGTAGGCCGCGAGCTAAGACCGCTGCGTGAGGTGGCCGCCAGCCTGCGTAAACGAGCCCCAGACGACGCTACGCCGCTGAATGTACACCAGGTACCTAGCGAGGTGCGTCCGCTGGTCGAGGCGCTCAATACGTTGTTTACGCGCATTAATAGCCTGCTGGTGCGTGAGCGTCGGTTTACTTCGGATGCTGCCCATGAGTTGCGTAGCCCGTTGGCCGCATTGAGGGTGCAGACTGAGGTGGTGCAACTGGCGGGAGACGATGTGCCCATGCGTGAACATGCGGTGAACAACCTGACGGTGGGTATCGATCGAGCCACGCGCCTGGTGGAGCAACTGCTCACCTTGTCCCGGCTGGACTCGTTCGCCGATTTGCAGGATCTGGCCTTGGTCGACTGGTGCCAATGGGTACCGATGACCCTGGCGGAGCTGGATCGACAGGCGCATACCTCCGGGATCACACTGCGTTACCAGCAGCAGGGCGAACCCCCTGCATTATCGGGCCAGCCGCTGCTGTTATCGCTGTTGGTACGCAATCTGGTGGACAATGCGGTACGTTACACTCCGGCCGGTGGCACGGTTACGGTCACGCTTAGCCAGCGGCAACTGACGGTGGAGGACGATGGTCCTGGCGTCACGGCTGAGCATCTGGAAAGACTGGGGGAGCGCTTTTATCGCCCACCGGGGCAAGAACAGACGGGAAGCGGGCTGGGCTTGTCTATTGTGCAGCGGATTGCCAGCCTGCATGGGCTACGTGTTAGCTTTGCCAATCGGCAGGAGGGTGGGTTTATCGCAACGATAACCTTGTCTGGGAGCGGTATTCAAGCCTTGGGCTGATGCCACAGCGTCATGCCGTTTTTTGGCACACGTTGCAGGCACTCTGCCAGCGTTTCACCATCTGGGAAGACCAGATCCGGAGCGATATCCGCCAGCGGGTAGAGCATAAATTCACGTTGTTTCAGGCCATAATGGGGCACCGTGAGACGATCGGTGTCGATCACCAGATCGCCGTACAGCATCATATCCAGATCCAGCGTGCGAGGGCCCCAGCGTTCATCTTTGCGCACTCGGCCCTGATTACGTTCTATCGCCTGGGTGTGATCGAGCAGTTGTTCCGGTGGCAACTGGGTATCCAGTGCCACCACCGCGTTGAGATAATCCGGCTGGTTCTGTGGCCCCAGCGGTTTGGTGCGGTACAGCGGCGAACAAGCGATCAGACGGGTGCGTGGAATATGCTCCAACGCCTCCAGCGCGGTATTCACCTGTTGCAAAGGTTGCGCCAGATTGCTACCCAGCGCGATATAAACGCGGATCATTATGCTCCTTCGTTATTTGGAGACCTGCGGCGTGGGCGGCGTTGACGAGCCCGACGCGGTGCCGGATCTTCGCCTAGCGTGCTCAACATGTTTTTCTGGCGGGCCGCGGTGGCCACCTGGAACTCATCCCACCATTCGGCAAGACGCAGCATCTCCGGGTTGTTTTCCACTTCGGCACGCAGTGCCAGCAAATCATACGCCGCACGGAATTTAGGGTGTTCCATCAGCTTGTGCGCACGCTTGCCCTGACGACGGGACAGGCGTAACTGCAGTTGCCAGATGTCACGTACCAGTGTAGTGATTCGTTTGGGGATTGCCAGTGAACGGCACTCTTCGTCCAGCACGTCGTTCATGGCCAGCGCAAAGGCGTCGTAATAGGCCAGGCCGCTTTCCTGCGCCAGTTTCTGTGCGTGCTCCAGCAGTGGGTACCACAGCATGGCGGCAAACAGGAACGCCGGGTTGACGCGCTTGTCGTTTTGCAGGCGGTGATCGGTATTTTTCAATACCTGCTCCAGAATGCGCTCCATCGGCGTGTCGTGATTCGGCGTGAAGTTGCGCGCGATCAATGGGAACAGCGGCTGGAACAGCTGATATTCACACAGCTTCAGGTAGGTCTGGTAACCGTAACCCGTTTGCAGCAGCTTCAGCGCTTCTTCAAACAGACGTGCAGGTGGGATTTCGTGCAGCAGCGAGGCCAGGCGTGGAATAGGCTCGGCGGTTTCTTCGCTGATGGTCATGTCCAACTTGGCGGCAAAGCGCACTGCGCGCAGCATACGCACCGGATCTTCACGGTAGCGGGTTTCCGGATCGCCGATCAGGCGGATCACGCCCTGTTGCAGATCGCGCATGCCACCGACGTAATCACGCAGGGCAAAGTCGGCTACGCCGTAATACAGGCTGTTGATGGTGAAATCGCGGCGCTGGGCATCGTCTTCGATGGTACCGAAGATGTTATCGCGCAGCAGCATGCCGTTCTGGGCCTGCTGGGAGGAGTTCTTGTCAGATTCCTGACTCTGTTCGTGGTGGCCACGGAAGGTGGCGACTTCGATGATTTCCGGCCCGAACATCACGTGCGCCAGCCTGAAACGGCGGCCGACCAGGCGGCAGTTGCGGAACAGTTTACGCACCTGCTCTGGGGTGGCGTTGGTAGTAATGTCGAAATCTTTCGGCTTTCTGCCGAGCAACAGATCGCGTACACCGCCGCCGACCAGATAGGCTTCGTAACCGGACTTATTCAGGCGATACAGCACTTTCAGCGCGTTTTCGCTGATATCTTTGCGCGAGATCGCATGTTGATCGCGGGGGATAACGGTCATTGAGCGCGTTCCCTCTGCGGCTACAAATGGCGGGCGTTTACGCGGCGCTGGACGGCGGGCAGGTGTCTCTCTGCCGCTCTCGGTTGAGCGCGGTGGCGTTGTTGCTAACGGTTCTGCAGGCGCGCTTTCTTCGCGGACTTGGTTTTTATCGCTGGCCGGCGCATCTTCGCGGGTCAACTTGTCATCGCGGATTAGTACCTTACGGCAGAAATTGGCTACTCGGGTAAAAATGGTACACCTCGATAGTGACGGATAAAAATGGCGCTAACAAAAAAATAGCGGCTAATCATAGCTTACCCCAGCTGTTTTGAGAATGCCGTTGTGTTTTCACACTGCGGGATCGCTTGCTGACGTGGCACATTTGCCAACCGCCAATGCTCAACCGCCCAGCTCAATAATAACGGCAGATCAAGATCTTGCCAGTTTTCCGGCAGCGGTTGGTGCAGAAACTTCAGGGCAGCAACCAGTACTGGCCGTGGATCGCCAGTGGGCAGCGCAGGGGCGTGATTTTGCTTTGACAGTTTAATGCCGTTGTTCCCCAGCGCCAGTGGCAAATGCACATAGGCGGGAACCGGTGCCTGTAGTTGCTGATACAGCGCAATCTGGCGCACTGTGGGTTCGATCAGGTCGGCACCGCGGACGATTTCGGTCACGCCTTGAAAATGATCGTCGATCACCACCGCCAGATTGTAGGCAAACAGGCCATCGCGGCGGCGGATGATGAAATCTTCCTGTGCCAGCGCTGGATCGGCCCGAAGCTCGCCCTGCAACCGATCGTGGAAGGCATATACCGGGTTTGATTGACGTAAGCGGATCGCGGCACCCTGCGGGCCAAGCCGTAACTGGCGGCAATGGCCATCATACAAACCGCCGATCTGCTGGATGCGGCTGCGGGTACAGGTGCAGTAATAGCTGAGATCCTGGCGTTTTAGCCAATCAAGGGTCGCACGGTAAGCTTCAGAGCGTTGGGATTGATAGATGACCTGGCCGTCCCAGTGGAGACCATAGTGTTCGAGTGCGGATAAGATACGCCCGGCAGCTCCGGCGACTTCGCGCGGAGGGTCGATATCTTCAATACGTACCAGCCATTGCCCGCGTTGAGCACGAGCCTGGAGGTAGCTTCCCAGAGCGGCAATCAGCGAACCGAAATGCAGATCCCCGGAAGGCGATGGGGCAAAGCGCCCCACATAGTGACTTGCTAGCATATCTGAAGGGATTACTTCCCTTAACTCTGTGCGGCGCGCGTTATTGGCACGCGCCGCAGGAGGTAACAACTGCTTAGCCGGCCATCTGCTTTTCGCGGATTTCGGCCAACGTCTTGCAGTCGATGCACAAATCGGCAGTCGGACGCGCTTCAAGACGACGAATGCCAATCTCCACGCCGCAAGACTCGCAGAAGCCGAAATCATCGTCTTCAACTTTCTTCAGCGTTTTCTCGATCTTTTTGATCAGTTTGCGCTCGCGGTCACGGTTACGCAGTTCGAGGCTGAACTCTTCTTCCTGAGTGGCACGGTCTGCCGGATCGGGGAAGTTAGCTGCCTCTTCTTGCATATGCGACACGGTACGATCGACTTCGTCCCTGAGTTGGTTGCGCCATGCTTCAAGGATGCGCCTGAAATGCGTCAACTGGGCGTCGTTCATGTACTCTTCGCCCGGTTTCTCTTGATACGGCTCCACCCCAGCGATGGCGAGAATGCTCAAGGACGAGGTTTTACGGGTTTGCCCTTCTTGCATATTGCTTCTCCTACATACACACGCACTATACCCTTTAATGCTAGTAGGGTATGTCGAATCCCCAATACGGGGGAAAAACAGGCCGCTATAAATAACAGAAGGGAAGAGGGATGGCAATTATTCCTGTCGCCTGCTTGACAATGGTGTGAAGGAAGGCGTATTTGGCAACGCAATATCCGGTTGTCGATTTATTTGTGCCCGGCACCGCTAGCCAATAAAAAACGGTAACTTAGCGCTTAGCGAGATACCGTCAGGTGATAATTTTGCCCCGTAACAAACAACTTCCACTCCCAACTGCTGAACCTGCGCTAGTAGCACCGCATAATGCTCATCTATATGATTTGCTGGGGTGACCCGATCGATGCCGCTGTGTAACACGGCAAAGAACAGCACCGCCCGCTGCCCTTGTTCAACCACGTTTTGCAACTCACGCAGATGCTTCTGCCCTCTCAGCGTTACGGCATCAGGGAAGTAGCCCTGTTGATGTTGCAATAGTGTGACTGACTTAACTTCAATATAGCAGTCAACCCGGTTTTCTGCCTGTAATAACAAATCGATACGGCTGTTTTCGCCGCCATATTTCACTTCGCCGGTGATTTTACTGTAACCGGATAATTCACTGATTATATTCTGCTCAATGGCTTCACGAACCAGAGTGTTGGCCCGTAGGGTGTTGACGCAGATCCAGTCGCCTGCCTGGGTATGCGTCAGCTCCCAACTGTGGGCATATTTGCGTTTGGCGTTATCCGAAGTAGAGTACCACACGGTATCCCCCGGCGTAGCACAGCCGGTCATGGCGCCGGTGTTGGCGCAGTGCAGGGTAAAGGTTTCGCCTTCAGGGGTGATCACATCGGCCAGAAAACGTTTGTAGCGCTTGATGAGCGTGGCCGGTTTTAGCGGTGGGTCAAAGATCATGATTTATCCTGTGGGCCGAGTGGCCACTGCTCTAATTCGTGATAGCGGGTGCGGCCCTGTTCAAACGACGATTGGTAGAGAGAGAAATGGCTGGCGTTGAACGGCCAACCCGGCGTGCCTGGAGGAATAGCGACCGGTTGGGTTGCTGCCCGCAATAACGTGATATGGGGATGAAATGGCAACGGGCTTTGATAACAGCCGCTGCGGGCCGCTTGCGAACGCAACAACTCCGCCAACTGCAACAGCGCGCGTGGGGGGCGTTTGCTGCCCAACCACACCACTCCGGGGCGCGGCCAGTGGCCAAGATCGTCCAGATTGAGGCTGAAACCCGCTTGTGCGATACGCCCTGCCTGCGTTTTTAGTGCCTGTTCTTTCTGTGCGCTGACCTCGCCGAGAAAGGCCAGCGTCAGATGCAGATTGGCGGCGGCTACCGGGCGGCCATCTTCGGGTTTAAATGCCTCGGCACGCCAGCGGATCACCTGCTGCTGCAAGGCATCGGGTAGCGACAAGGCAAAGAACAGGCGGCGCGAACTGGACATGGAACCCCGGAATATCAATGAAACACGGGGCGTAATGCTACAATGTGCGCCGTCCATTAACTACCCCAGGGAGAGTTTTGTGTCCTCATTGCCCGTCAGCGCGGTTCTTGATGAGCTGCTTGCCGCACTGCAATCTGCCCCGCAGGTGTTGTTGCATGCCCCCACCGGTGCCGGGAAATCCACCTGGCTGCCGTTGCAGATCCTGGCAAAAGCTGGGCTGCCGGGGCGTATCATCATGCTGGAGCCACGGCGGCTGGCGGCAAAAAACGTCGCGTATCGCTTGGCGCAACAGCTGGGTGAAGAACCGGGCCAGACCGTGGGCTATCGCATGCGTGCCGAGAGCAAAAGCGGGCCGCAGACGCGGCTGGAGGTGGTGACCGAAGGCATTCTCACCCGCATGTTGCAGCAGGACGCTGAACTGCAGGGCGTCTCGTTGATTATTCTTGATGAATTCCACGAGCGAAGTTTACAGGGCGATCTGGCTTTAGCCTTGCTGCTGGATGTGCAACAGGGCCTGCGTGACGATCTGAAACTGCTGATTATGTCGGCGACGCTGGATAATGCGCGCTTGTCACAACTGCTGCCGCAAGCGCCGGTGGTGGTGTCAGAAGGACGAAGCTACCCGGTTGAACGGCAGTACCAGCCATTACCTAGTCACCAGCGGTTGGAGGATGGCGTTGCCTCGGCGGTAAAGCGCCTATTGGCTGAGCAATCAGGTTCGCTGTTGTTATTTCTGCCTGGCGTGGCGGAGATTAACCGCGTGCAGGAACGGCTCATTGGCGAGGTGCCAGCGGATACCGATCTCTGTCCGCTGTATGGCGCATTGCCGCTGACACAGCAGCAAAAGGCGATCCAACCGGCGCAGCACGGGCGGCGTAAAGTGGTGTTGGCGACCAATATTGCCGAAACCAGCTTGACCATTGAAGGCATCCGCCTGGTCGTCGACAGCGGGCTGGAGCGAGTAGCGCGTTATGACGTCCGTAATGGCCTGACGCGATTGGTCACCCAGCGCATCAGCCAGGCTTCGATGATCCAGCGCGCCGGGCGTGCCGGGCGCTTGGAACCCGGAATTTGCTGGCATTTGTTTGCCAAAGAGCAGGCGGAGCGCGCTGCGGAACATGCGGAACCGGAGATCCTGCAAAGCGATCTGGCCAGCTTCTGGCTAGAGCTGCTGCAATGGGGCTGTGTGGATGTGGATCAACTTACCTGGCTCGATCGACCACCGTTGGCGGCATTAGCTGCTGCTCGCCGTTTATTACATACCCTGGCAGCTATCGATGACGGCGAGAAGCTCACAGCCATTGGTCGCCAAATGGCCGGGTTGGGGTGCGAACCCAGACTGGCGGCCATGCTGTGTGCCGGTGCCAAGATGGGAGCCGATGGAGTAGCCACGGCGGCGATGTTGGCTGCCCTGCTGGAGGAACCGCCACGCAGCGGGCAGATGGATATCGGCTATTGGCTGAGCCGCCCACAGCCGCATTGGCAGCGCCGGGCAAACCAATTAAGTAAGCGCTTACCGCAAAAAAGCGGACAGATTGACGTTGGTCTGGCCGCCCCTTTGCTGGCGCAGGCATTTGCCGATCGTATCGCCCAACGGCGTGGACAGGATGGCCGCTATCTGTTGGCCAATGGCCTGGGCGCGGCGATGGATCAGGACGAAGCGCTCTCCAGGGCTCCCTGGTTGATTATTCCCAGCCTGCTGCAAGGCCATAACAGCCCGGATGCCCGTATCCTGCTGGCGTTACCGATCGAAATTGATGCGCTGGTGGCTCGGTTGCCTGAGATTGTCAGCAGCCAGACCGCCGTCGAGTGGGATGAAGAAAAGGGCACCCTGCGGGCCTGGAAGCGCCAACAGATAGGCCGCTTAACGCTGCGGGCTCAACCGCTGGCCAAACCGGCGGAAGAGGAACTGCAACAGGCACTGATAAACTGGGTCCGCGCCCAGGGATTGGCCGTGCTTGATTGGGATACCGCTGCCGAACAGTTGCGCCTGCGTTTACACTGTGCCCAGCGTTGGTTGCCAGAGGCCGAGTGGCCGCCAGTGGATGACGAGACGTTGCTCGACTCTCTGGAAAGCTGGTTGCTGCCGTCATTGAGCGGCGTACGCGATCTGCGCGGATTAAAGCAGGTCAATATCGCTGAAGCCTTGGCCCGCCGGTTGAACTGGCAGCAAAAGCAACGGCTGGATAATGCCCTGCCAACTCATTATGCTGTGCCGACCGGCAGTCGTTTACCAATCCGCTACGATGCCGATAAACCGCCGGTATTGGCGGTGCGTTTACAGGAGATGTTTGGTGAACAGCATAGCCCAACGTTGGCTGAGGGTCGCATCCCGGTGGTGCTTGAGTTACTCTCTCCGGCGCATCGGCCATTGCAGATCACCGGCGATCTGGCCGCTTTCTGGCAAGGGGCGTACCGCGAGGTGCAAAAGGAAATGAAGGGGCGCTATCCCAAGCACGTATGGCCAGACGACCCGGCCAATACCGCCCCCACCCGGCGCACCAAGAAATACCAGTAACGAATTCAGATGTTTCTTCTGTTCAGCCAGATGGCTTAGGGACAGATTAAGCGACAAAATAACGGACCCGTCGTCTTTCAAGCTGCAGCGTTGTTACCTGCGCTATCACACCCCAGTCACTTACCCAAAAGTAAGCTCCTGGGGATGCGATAGCTTGTCGCCTGGCTACAGCTTGAAATCCATAGGGTATAGAGTGCTGCAAGCGTGGAGAAGAACCGCAATGGCTGGGGATGACCGCGAGCCCATCGGGCGCAAAGGCAAACAACCAAAACGTAATGTGCCGCGTAAACCGGCGCGTCGTCAGCGTGACGACGATTATGAAGAAGACGAGTATCAGGATGAGTATGACGATGATGAGTACGATGACGACGAAGAGGAACAACGCATGCCGCCCAAGGTAAAAGCGAAGTCGCCGCGTAAAAAGCGCCGTTGGCTCGGCCTGCTGATAAAACTGTTCCTGGTGATTGCGGTGCTGCTGGCGATCTACGGAGTTTATCTGGATTCCCAGATCCGTAGCCGCATCGATGGCAAAGTCTGGCAGCTACCGGCGGCGGTGTATGGCCGCATGGTCAACCTTGAGCCGGGTATGCCTTACAGCAAGAAAGAAATGGTTGCCCTGCTGGAAGGGATGCAATATCGCCAGGTCAGCCGCATGACCCGGCCTGGAGAGTTTACCGTGCAGGCCAACAGCATCGAGATGCTGCGCCGCCCGTTTGATTTCCCGGATGGCAAAGAAGGCCAGATCCACGCTCGCCTCGATTTCCAAAACAATGGCCTGGCGAAAATCGTCAACATGGAAAATCAGCGTAACTTTGGCTTCTTCCGCCTCGATCCGCGCCTGATCACCATGCTGCAATCGCCGAATGGCGAGCAACGCCTGTTTGTGCCGCGCTCTGGTTTCCCTGATCTGCTGGTCGACACGCTAATCGCTACCGAAGACCGCCATTTCTACGAGCATGATGGTATCAGCTTTTACTCCATTGGCCGTGCCGTGGTGGCCAACCTGACAGCCGGGCGTGCGGTGCAGGGTGGCAGTACCTTGACTCAGCAACTGGTAAAAAACCTGTTCCTGACCAACGAACGTTCGCTGTGGCGTAAGGTCAACGAAGCCTACATGGCTTTGCTGGTGGATTACCGTTATAGCAAAGACCGTATTCTGGAGCTTTATCTGAACGAGGTGTATCTCGGCCAGAGCGGTAGCGATCAGATCCGTGGCTTCCCGTTGGCCAGCCTGTACTACTTTGGTCGCCCGGTCGATGAACTGAGTCTGGATCAGCAGGCGCTGCTGGTGGGCATGGTGAAAGGGGCCTCGCTGTATAACCCTTGGCGTAACCCAACGCTGGCGCTGGAGCGTCGTAACCTGGTGCTCAAGCTGTTACAGAACCAGGGGGTGATCGACGCTGAGCTGTACAACATGCTGAGTGCTCGCCCGCTGGGTGTACAACCGAAAGGTGGGGTGATTTCACCGCAGCCTGCGTTTATGCAACTGGTGCGTCAGGAGTTGCAGGCCAAGCTGGGTGACAAGGTTAACGATCTTTCCGGGGTGAAGATCTTCACTACGCTGGATCCGGTTTCACAGGATGCGGCCGAGAAGGCGGTGGAAGACGGTATCCCGGCGCTGCGTGCTGCGCGTCACCTGAACGATCTGGAAGCGGCGATGGTGATTGTCGATCGCTTTACCGGAGAGGTTCGTGCCATGGTGGGCGGTGCCGATCCTCAGTTTGCCGGCTTTAACCGTGCGCTGCAGGCGCGCCGTCTGGTAGGGTCACTGGCCAAGCCACCAACCTATCTGACCGCGCTGTCGGAACCGGATAAGTATCGGCTCAATACCTGGCTGGCCGATCAGCCGCTGTCGATCAAACTGTCTAATGGCAGTTCGTGGCAGCCGAATAACTACGATCGTCAGTTCCGTGGCCGAGTGATGCTGGTGGATGCGTTGGCCAACTCGCTCAACGTGCCAACGGTCAACCTGGGGATGTCGGTGGGGCTGGATCAGATCAGCGCTACCCTGCAAAAACTGGGTATTCCTAAATCGGCGATTACTCCAATGCCTTCCATGTTGCTGGGGGCCATTGGCCTGACGCCGATGGAAGTGGCACAGGAATACCAGACCATCGCCAGCGGGGGTAACCGCGCGCCACTGTCTGCCGTGCGTTCGGTGATTGCGGAAGACGGTACAGTGTTGTATCAGAGCTTCCCGCAGGCGGAACGTATGGTGCCAGCACAGGCGGCTTACCTGACGCTGTACGCTATGCAGCAGGGTGTGGCACGCGGGACGTCCCGTTCGCTGTCGGTCAAGTTCCCTAATTACAACCTGGCCGCTAAAACCGGTACCACTAACGATCTGCGTGACAGCTGGTTTGCCGGTATCGACGGTAAGGAAGTGGCGATTGCCTGGGTAGGGCGTGACAATAACGGCCCGGCCAAGCTGACCGGTGCCAACGGCGCCTTGACGCTGTATCGACGCTATCTGGAAAACCAGACGCCGCTGGTGCTGAAGCTGCAACAACCGGAAGGCATTAGCCAAATGGGTATTGATTCTGCCGGTAACTTTATCTGTAGTGGCAGCAGTTGGCGCACCATCCCGGTTTGGACTGAAAACCCGCAGGGGCTATGCCAGGCAAGCCAGGCCGAGCAGCAACAAACTCAGCAGCAGCAAGCTGGCGAACAGAAAGATGCCGACGGCGTTGCTGGCTGGATAAAAGATATGTTTGGCAAATAAACCACAGCCGTTATGTTAAGCATATTTATCATTTAATTTTACCGCGTTATCAAGCCCGTAGCGTTCTGTTACGGGCTTTCCTTTTTTTGTTGTCGGTTTTATTTCCACTCTGTTAATACGGTTACCGCGCCAATCCCATAGCCTTTTTACGGCCGAAATACGCTTGCAGTTCCGTTAGCCTTCTGCATAAAATGCCGCGCTTATAATAATTATTATCGTTCACATTCGTTATCAAACTACATCAGAGAAACCAGACATGCCGACCAAGCGTCATCCCTCATCACCAGCCAGATCTGGCTTGTTTCCCGTAAGCGTTTTGGCTGCCACGATCGCGGCTACGCTAACCTTGCCTGCGGTTGCTGCTCAGACGACGGCTGCCGCAGATGCCGATACTATTACGGTGGTAGGGGGCGGCAACGGTGGTGCTTCACAGGAAAGCGCCTGGGGCCCAGTTGGCACCATCGTGGCGAAACGCAGCGCGACCGGCACCAAAACGGATACGCCGCTAGTGAAGACCCCTCAATCGGTATCGGTGGTCACGCGTGAACAAATGGACGTTATGCAGCCTTCCTCGGTGAAAGAAGCGTTAGGCTTCACCCCCGGTGTGATGGTGGGCAGCCGCGGCAGCTCCAACGTCTATGATGCGGTTTATATTCGTGGTTTTGGCTCGGTCAACCAGAATATCTATCTGGACGGATTGAAGCTGCAAGGCGACTATTTTAACGAAGCCGTAATCGATCCTTATTTCCTCGAGCGGGCCGAAGTGCTGCGCGGGCCTTCTTCCGTGCTTTACGGTAAAAGCAGCCCGGGTGGGATTATCTCGCTGATCAGCAAGCGCCCAACCACGGAACCGCTGAAAGAAATCCAATTTAAAATGGGTACAGATAACCTGTTCCAGACTGGCTTTGATTTCAGTAATGCATTGGATGATGACGGCAAGTATTCCTTCCGCCTGACCGGGTTGGCCAAAGACGCTGACGCTCAGCAGGAGATGGCCAAGGAAAAACGCTATACCATTGCGCCTTCATTCAGTTGGCAGCCCGATGAGCATACCAACCTGACGCTGTATTCTTACCTGCAAAACGATCCTAACCTCGGCTACTACGGCTGGTTGCCGATGCAGGGAACGGTGGTTAACGCGCCTTATGGCAAGCTGCCAACCAGCTTCAACGAAGGTGAAAAGAGTAACTTCTATTCGCGCCAGACGCGCATGTTTGGTTACAGCTTCTCCCATGATTTCGATGATACCTGGACCGTACGCCAGAACCTGCGTTATATGCAGTTGCATACCAACCAGAACAATATCTATGGCACCGGGGTCAATGCAGACAATACGACCCTCAACCGTAACTATATCGCTTCGGATGAGCGTCTGAATAACTTCAGCGTCGATACCCAGGGCCAGGCCAAGTTTGCTACTGGCCGCGTGGATCATACGTTGCTGGCTGGCGTAGATTTTATGCGCATGAGTAACGATATTCAGGGCGGCTGGGGTGTGGCGAGTCCACTGGATCTAGCCAACCCGCAGTTTGGAAATTATACCAAGGGAGCGTTAAACCCAACCAGTAAGGTCAATGGCCAACGGCAGGTGGGTATTTACCTGCAGGAACAGGCCGAGTGGAACCAGTGGATCCTGACAGCCGGTACGCGTTATGACTGGGCAAAAAGCACCGTTGAGGATCGCACTGAAGCGGCTACGATCCCCTACAGTGAGCAGAAAGACCACCAGTCTACCAATCGCATCGGTCTGAACTATCTGTTCGACAACGGCATCTCGCCATATGTCAGCTACGCACAATCCTTCGAGCCGAACGTGGGCGCAGGTTTTGACGGCAAGGCCTTTGTGCCTTCCAAAGGCGAACAGTATGAAGCTGGTGTGAAGTACATGCCAAAAGATCGCCCTGTCTCAGCCACCATTGCCCTCTATCAACTGACCAAGTCAAATAACCTGGTCACGGATGTTGAGCATGCCGATAAAGGTTGGTTCCAGCAGCAAACCGGGGAGATCCGCTCTCGCGGCGTAGAGTTGGAAGGCAAAGCGGCACTGACGGCTAACGTCAACCTGCTGGCGTCTTATACCTATACCGATGCTGAATACACTGCAGACACCACCAACAAAGGCAATACGCCGGCGATCATTCCTAAGCATATGGCCTCGCTGTGGGGAGATTATACCTTCCACGAAACGGCATTGAGTGGTCTGACGCTGGGCGCGGGTGTGCGTTATACCGGCTCGACCTATGGTGACGAAGCCAACACCTTCAAAGTGCCGGATTACACCGTGTGGAATACCGTGGTCAAGTATGATTTGGCGCGCTTCAACCTGCCAGGTTCTTCCGTAGCGCTTAACGTTAACAATCTGTTTGATAAAGAGTATGTCTCTAGCTGTTTCGCCACCTATGGCTGTTTCTGGGGTGCAGAACGTCAAGTGGTCGCCACGGCAACCTTCAGTTTCTAATCGGCTAATGGGGGCGGCCTTTGGTCGCTCCCTGCCAAGCAGGGCCTATGCAGGATAAACACCTTAATCGCGATGCTACTTTCCAGCTCGACCGCGTGAGCTTTGCCGTGCCAGGGCGGGTGCTGTTACAGCCGCTGTCATTGGCCTTTCCTCAAGGCAAAGTGTGTGGATTGATTGGTCATAATGGCTCCGGCAAATCCACGCTGCTGAAAATCCTTGGTCGTCACCAAAATCCTACCTCTGGCCAGGCATTGCTTAATGGGCAACCGCTGGGCCAATGGGATAGCAAAGCCTTTGCTCGCCAAGTGGCCTATTTGCCGCAGCAATTGCCCGCAGCGGAAGGGATGACGGTGCGCGAACTGGTCGCCATCGGCCGCTACCCGTGGCACGGTGCGTTAGGCCGTTTCAAGGCTGGCGATCGCGAGCTGGTGGAAGAGGCGATCGGATTGGTGGGGCTGAAACCCTTTGCCAACCGCCTGGTAGACAGCCTCTCCGGTGGCGAACGCCAACGGGCCTGGCTGGCGATGATGGTCGCGCAGGATAGCCGTTGTTTGTTGCTGGATGAACCGACCTCGGCGTTGGATATTGCCCATCAGGTTGAAGTGCTGGCGTTGATCCAACGCCTGAGCCATGAACGCGGCCTGACGGTGATTGCAGTGCTGCATGACATCAACATGGCGGCTCGTTATTGCGACCATCTGGTGGCGTTACGCGGCGGCGAAATGATTGCCCAGGGGTCATCGCTCGAACTGATGCAAGGGCCGGTGCTGGAACAGATCTACGGCATCCCGATGGGCATATTGCCGCATCCAAGTGGCGGTGCACCAGTGAGCTTCGTGTATTAATGCCTACCTCTGCCGCTTTTCATCATGACCCGCTGCGCCGGCGTTTATTAACGGCGATGGCATTATCGCCTCTGTTGTTCTCTTTACCGTCGCGTGCGACAGGCTTGCCCGATATCACCCGGATCGCGGCATTGGAGTGGCTACCGGTCGAGCTGCTGATCGCACTGGGCGTGATGCCGCAGGCGGTTGCCGATATCCACAACTACAACCTGTGGGTACAAGATCCTCGGTTGCCGGACTCGGTGATCGACGTCGGTCAACGTACCGAACCCAATCTGGAGCTGTTGCAACAACTCAAACCTTCTCTGATCCTGCTTTCCAAAGGCTATGGCCCTTCGCCACAAAAACTGCAGCCTATCGGCCCGACCATGGAGTTTGGTTTTAACGACGGCAGCGGTAAACCGCTCACCGTGGGCAAAAACTCGTTGCTGCAGCTGGCACAACGGATAGGTCTGGAGGCGCGGGCTACCCAGCATCTGCAACAGTTTGATGCTTTCATGCTGGAGGCGCGTAACCGCCTGGCGGGGTATCGGCAACAGCCGCTGCTGCTGTTTTCTTTGCTCGATCCTCGGCATGTGTTGGTGATTGGCCAGAAGAGCCTGTTTCAGGAAGTGATGGATCAGCTAGGCATCGAGAATGCCTGGCAGGGGGAAACCAACTTTTGGGGGACCTCGGTGGTGGGGATCGAACGCCTGGCGACAATAAAAAATGCGCGAGCGATTTATCTCGATCATGGTAATCAAGCCATGATGGATAAGGTCAGTAAGACGCCGTTGTGGCAGGCCTTGCCATTTATCCGCCAGGGCCAACTGCGGCAGGTGCCAGCGGTGTGGTTCTACGGGGCTACGCTTTCGGCCATGCGTTTTTGCCGCTTGCTGGAGCAGGCGCAGGAGGCTCGCTCATGAGTGCACGCCTGCATATCTTGCCGATAGCGCTGATCCTGTTACTGCTGGCAGCGGCGGGTGGCCTGACGTTCTTCAACCTGCTGCATCAACTGCCGTGGGGGCAGTGGTCGCAGGCTTTGGTACAACCAGACATCGACAATGTCGATCAGATGCTGTTCCACTACAGCCTGTTGCCACGCCTGTCGGTGTCGTTACTGGTGGGAGCAGGGTTGGGATTGGTCGGCGTACTGTTCCAGCAGGTATTACGTAATCCTTTGGCGGAACCTGCCACGCTTGGCGTGGCTGCCGGGGCTCAGCTAGGCTTGACGATTGCCACGTTGTGGATGCTGCCTGGGGGCGAATTGACCCGACAGCTGGCGGCGATGGTCGGTGCCATTGTGGTCGGTGGGCTGGTGTTCGGCGTTGCCTGGGGAAAACGGATGTCGCCTGTGACGTTAATCCTGGCCGGTCTGGTACTTGGGCTGTACTGCGGGGCAGTCAATAGTCTGCTGGCGTTGTTCAATTACGATCAGCTGCAAGGCTTGTTCCTGTGGAGCACCGGTGCACTAAATCAGCAGGATTGGGGGACCGTGCAGTTTATCCTGCCGCGCTTGCTGCTGGTTGCCGTGCTGGCTGCGTTATTGATCCGCCCATTAACGCTGTTAGGGCTGGATGACGGCGTGGCACGTAATCTGGGCCTGGGCCTGGCAATGTCGCGCTTTGCGGCGTTGGCGGTGGCGATTGTGTTCAGCGCCATGTTGGTCAATGCGGTCGGCGTGATCGGTTTTATCGGCCTATTTGCCCCGTTGATGGCCAAGATGCTGGGAGCTCGCCGTCTGGCCCACCGCATGATGTTGGCTCCGCTATTGGGGGCATTGCTGCTGTGGTTGACCGATCAGGTGATGATCTGGCTGACGCTGGTGTGGCGTGAAATCCCGACCGGCGCGGCGACGGCGCTGATTGGTGCGCCGTTGCTGCTTTGGTTGTTACCACGCTTACGCAGCAGCGCAACCCCGCCGCCGATGGATTTGGGCGACAAAGTGCCTGTCGAACGTGGCCGCTTACCGATATGGATCCTGCTGGGGAGCGTTTTACTATTGGCCGGGATTGTGGTGGCGCTGATGTTTGGGCAAAACCCCCACGGCTGGCACTGGAGCGTAGACAGTGAATTACAGGCGCTGATGCCTTGGCGCTGGCCACGAGTGGTTTCAGCCCTGGCGGCCGGGATGATGCTGGCGGTAGCCGGAACGCTGATCCAGAAACTGACCGGTAACCCGATGTCCAGCCCGGAAGTGCTGGGGATCAGTTCCGGCGCGGCTTTCGGCGTGGTGATGATGCTGTTTATCGTCCCTGGTGATGCTTTTATGTGGTTGTTACCCGCCGGGAGTCTGGGGGCGGCGGCTACGCTGTTGATCATCATGATTGCGGCTGGACGTGGCGGATTCTCTACCGAACGCATGCTGTTGGCGGGTATCGCCCTCAGCACCGCCTTTAGTACGACCATTTTCCTGCTGTTGGCCAGTGGCGATCCCCGCATGGGAGGGCTGTTGGTGTGGCTCTCCGGCTCTACCTACTCGGTGGATGCTCCGCAGGCAATACGTACGGCGGCGATTGCTGGCGTGTTGATTGTCTTGGCCCCGCTGTGTAGACGTTGGCTGACAATTCTGCCGTTGGGCGGCGCTACAGCACGTTCCGTAGGGATTGCCCTGACGCCGACCCGGCTGAGCATTTTGCTGCTGGCGGCAACGCTGACGGCGATGGCGACGTTAACCGTCGGGCCGCTGAGTTTTATTGGCCTGATGGCACCGCATATGGCCCGCATGTTGGGATTCCGCCGGGCGCTGCCGCAGATGGTGATTGCTGCACTGCTAGGCGGCCTGCTGATGGTGTTTGCGGACTGGTGTGGCCGAATGGTGATGTTCCCTTACCAAATCCCCGCAGGGCTGCTGGCGACCTTTATTGGCGCGCCGTACTTTGTCTATCTGCTGCGTAAGCAAACTTCGTAGACTATCTTGGGTTACCACCATTGCCACCAAGGGCTCAGCATTGCTGGGCCCTTGGTTTTTCAGGCAGTTGCAAAGCATTGCGTGGCACTGCGCAAAGTTGAAAATTAGGGGTAAAACGGTCGCTGGTCGGGCTGGAGAGGTGAATATACTGCGGATGGGTGCTCTGGATCTTTGTATCTGGAGCCTGAGCGAAAGGTACAAAGAGAAAAGCCCCGAGTCGATAATATCAACCCGAGGCCAACTCTAACGCTCCACAACGTCAGGTTAGCTTCTTACTCGCCGCGAGGCAAGGATAAGGAGGCATGATGCCAAACAGAGGAGATATCGTAAAACTGGTCATTATCTGTACCACGGTTATCTTGTTGGTATGGATAACGCGCAGCAAACTTTGCGAGCTGCGTATTCGATCGGGCAACACGGAGGTTGCGGCCATTTTGGCCTACGAATCCGAACGGTAAGGCAACCCAACGGCGGGGGCCTGCTCCCGCCCGTTGGTTGTAAGCGTGCAGATCTATGAGCGCCCATTCTCTACAAACCAAAACGACGGGCTTCTGGCCCGTCGTTTATAACCGTAACTATCAGCTCAACTTTTTAAGCGTTTCGGAAAAGAGTTCACCGGAAATTGCCCAGTTGTCTGTCGTTACGTCATTGAAAATGACATACACATACTGCGGATCAACTTTTGCGTGTGTGGCGATAGCGTCGGTTACCGCTTTAGCAATTGCAGGTTTAGCGTCGTCACGGCCCTCGAACATCTGAATATTGACTACTGGCATTTTAGAACCCCTACAAGAATGGATGATATGTCAGGTAATCTGACGTTGGAGGGATCCTACTAGGGTAAAGAAAGTGGATAAACTGTCTAAAAGAGCACACAGCGTAGAATAAAAATCTACAATTAGCCGAAGGTTTTTTGTGCGGCTAACGCGATTAATTCATCAATGATAAAGCGTACTCCTGGTAGCAGATGACGGGCTCGAGGCCATATGACATTCAATTCGGTTGGTGAGGGGTTGTATGCTTCAAGTATTGGCACTAATTTACCACTCTGTATATGCGGTCTTAGTAACGCCTCCGGAAATTGAATCACACCGGCTCCGGCGATACAGGCATCTATCATAGCGTCGCCATCACTGATTTGATGAAAAGGTGCGGGTTTAAGTCTGACGTCTTTCCCTTCACCATCCCGAATCAACCAGCTTAAAGGTGCTCCGCCGCGCCAGGCTAAAATACAGCGATGGATACTCAGTTCGGCTAAGGTTTCAGGCGTGCCATAGGCAGAAAGATAGGCTGGCGATGCACAGATAATCAGGTGCTGCTCATTCAGCTTGCGGGCTACAAGGTCGGTGGTATCTTTAACCGCCCCGAAACGAATGGCGAGATCAAAACCTATATCCAGAGGGTCGATGATCCGGTCATTAAAGGTAATGGTCAGTTTCAGGTGGGGATAGCGTTTCGTCATGTCCATCAACACCGGCATCATGACCGAACGGCCAAAGGCAGCAGGAAGATCAATTCTGACTGTGCCTACGGGTTCCGTTAGTTTCGAACGTAACGCCATCTCGGCCATCTGTAATGTCTCTAGCGCACTCTGGCAGCTTGCCAGGTATGCTTCTCCTTCTGTCGTAAGGCTGATTTTCCGCGTGGTTCGATGGAATAGAGGAGTACCGAGGTTATGTTCCAGACGCTGAATGCTTTTTCCAATTGCTGATTTGGACACACCTAGCTGTTCAGCAGCTTGAGTAAAGCTACTTGAATTTGCAGCCGTCACAAAATGGATGATGCTGCTGAAAGATTCAGTAGAAATCACGGTTGGCATGTTATCCATCCGGCTGGAAATTGGAGGGCTACTGTAGCGCAAAGCCGTTATTCGAAACAGCATTGCTCATTTTTCTCCCTCGGATAACATGAAAGTAAATTTACAGTTAACCTTGAGTGGTGCAGTTCAGAAGACTCCGTGAGTTATCGATCCGGTTGACTATGTTTAGTCTACAAACGAAAACGGCGAGCCTCAGGCTCGCCGTTGTTAGGTCTAACGCTCAGGCTTACTTCAAGCCAGCCGCTTCACGCAACTGGGCTGCCTTGTCGGTCGCTTCCCATGGGAAGTGTTCGCGGCCAAAGTGGCCGTAAGCTGCGGTTTCACGGTAGATCGGTTGCAGCAGGTCCATCATCTGGATCAGGCCATATGGGCGCAGATCGAAGAACTCACGCACCAGCAGGGTCAGTTGCTCGGTTGAGATCTTCTCGGTACCGAAGGTTTCCACCATGATGGAAGTCGGTTCCGCTACGCCGATAGCGTAGGACACCTGGATCTCACAACGATCTGCCAGGCCTGCGGCAACGATGTTTTTTGCCACGTAACGCGCCGCATAGGCTGCAGAGCGGTCAACCTTGGAAGGATCCTTGCCGGAGAACGCGCCGCCACCGTGACGGGCCATACCGCCGTAGGTATCAACGATGATTTTACGGCCGGTCAGACCACAGTCACCCATTGGGCCACCGATAACAAAACGGCCGGTTGGGTTGATGTGGTATTTGGTGCCTGCGGTCAGCCACTCGGCTGGCAGTACCGGCTTGATGATCTCTTCCATCACCGCTTCTTGCAGATCTTTCAGCGCGATATCATCGGAATGCTGGGTGGACAGCACCACGGCATCAATACCGACGATTTTGCCATCGTCATACTGGAACGTGACCTGGCTTTTGGCATCTGGGCGCAGCCAAGGCAGGGTGCCATTTTTACGCACTTCGGCTTGGCGTTGAACCAGACGGTGGGCATAAGTGATTGGTGCAGGCATCAACACGTCGGTTTCATTAGAGGCATAACCGAACATCAGGCCCTGATCGCCAGCGCCTTGCTCCAGCGGATCGCTGCGGTCAACACCCTGGTTGATATCCGGTGATTGTTTACCGATGGCGCTCAGTACGGCACAGGAGTTGGCATCAAAGCCCATATCGGAATGAATATAGCCAATCTCGCGCACCGTTTTGCGGGTGATCTCTTCGATATCGACCCAGGCGCTGGTGGTGATCTCGCCGCCAACCAGCACCATGCCGGTTTTCACGTAGGTTTCGCAGGCTACGCGGGCTTTTGGATCCTGATCCAGGATGGCATCAAGAACGGCATCCGAGATCTGATCGGCAATTTTATCCGGATGTCCTTCTGAAACAGATTCGGACGTGAAGAGGTGTTTAGCCATGGTGTTCTTTACCTTGCAAAAGACGGGTTGGAAATTACTGCACAGCGCTGGAGATCCGGGCATCAAAGCGAAGGGTCTTCCGCTGATGGCGAGATGCATCCTGCAACGCCCCTCAGGCAAAGCCGTTAAGCAGTTTATCAGTTAATCGGTATAGATGGATTAACATCTGGACGTCTATTTTAGGTCAGCCTTTAGCCGGATTGCCAGTAATTTTTTGCCCTAACGCTCTTTTGGGCAAACCGCTTGCCGCCATTTTCATCGCTTGAAACAGTTTCTGGCGAATTTTCATTTTGCATTTTGCCCGGGGGTCCGGTATAAACTGCGCGCGCGGTTCATTTGGTGCACAGCGTGTTGCAGAAAATTGAAACTTTCTGTAAACCCCGGCAACGCCGCGCCATGATCTACCGTAGGTACCCACTAATGGGGCCGCCGCTTCATTGAACGTTCACGTTCTTATACTATATAGAGGCTTTGTCGTTCATCGCGAGCGGCATGCGTGGAGGTGGTTGGATTAATGATCCGTTGTCTACTGGTTGTTGGTTCTCAACAGCAGTGCCGTTCTGGCGCGCATTCTTGTGCTATTTCCCGTCTTGTCTCTACACCATCTACCCGATGTTATACGCATCTGGGCGCTACTCAGGATTCTCGGGCCGGTTAACGGCTGTCTGAAGCACTGAACAAGGGTAGCCTGCAGCTCTCCTGTGGGATGATTCTTTACCCGATTCACGAGGTTTGAACAGGGTGTCTTACAATAAATCTATTGGGTATAAACCGATCGCTGACCACGAACGGCAGGTGAATTCACTGCTAAAATGGGGTGTTTCCGGGTTGTTCTCGCGGGTTGTAGCTGCGATAGTGGCTGACTATATCGTCAGTATGCAAGGTGAGGCGAGTAATGTCTGAAGATATGCCGATCCAACGCCCGTCAGTAGCGGGTGATAATTTATCTTTACGCTCCATGCAGGAGGTTGCCATGAATGATCGTAATGCCAGCAAGATGCTGCGCACTTATAACGTCGCCTACTGGGGCAACAATTACTTTGGCGTCAATGAGCTGGGCCACATCAGCGTGTGCCCGGACCCAGACGTCCCGCATGCGCGCGTCGATCTCGCCGAGTTGGTGAAAGAGCGCCAAAAAGATGGCCAGCGCCTGCCTGCCTTGTTCTGCTTCCCGCAGATCTTGCAGCATCGCCTGCGTTCCATTAACGCCGCGTTCAAACGTGCACGTGAATCCTTCGGCTATGAAGGTGGCTACTTCCTGGTTTACCCGATCAAGGTTAACCAGCATCGCCGCGTGATTGAATCACTGGTCAACTCCGGTGAACCACTGGGGCTGGAAGCGGGTTCCAAGGCGGAACTGATGGCGGTACTGGCCCATGCCGGTATGACCCGCTCGGTGATCGTCTGTAACGGCTACAAAGACCGTGAATATGTTCGTCTGGCGCTGATCGGTGAAAAGCTGGGGCACAAAGTGTACCTGGTGATCGAGAAGATGTCGGAAATCCAGATGGTGCTGGAAGAGGCTGAACGCCTGAATGTGATCCCACGCCTTGGCGTACGTGCCCGCCTGGCCTCACAAGGGGCAGGTAAGTGGCAGTCGAGCGGTGGCGAAAAATCCAAGTTCGGTCTGGCAGCCATTCAGGTATTGAAGCTGGTGGAAACCCTGCGTGAAGCGGGCCGCCTGGATAGCCTGCAACTGCTGCATTTCCACCTGGGTTCTCAGTTGGCCAACATTCGCGATATCGCCACTGGCGTTCGTGAGTCTGCGCGTTTCTATGTAGAGCTGCATAAGCTGGGCGTAAACATTCAATGTTTCGACGTGGGTGGCGGTTTGGGTGTGGATTATGAAGGCACCCGTTCGCAGTCCGACTGTTCGGTCAACTACGGCCTGAATGAATATGCCAACAACGTGATTTGGGGGATCGGTGATGCCTGTAATGAGCATGGCCTGCCGCATCCAACGGTGATCACCGAGTCTGGCCGTGCCGTAACCGCCCACCATACGGTGCTGGTTTCCAACGTTATTGGCGTTGAGCGCAACGAATTCTGTGAGCCGGTTCCTCCGGTTGAAGATGCACCTCGCGCGCTGGAAAGCATGTGGGAAACCTGGCAGGAAATGAACGAGCCGGAGAACCGTCGTTCGTTGCGTGAATGGCTGCACGATAGCCAGATGGATCTGCACGATGTGCATACCCAATATGCTCATGGCATGTTGGATCTGACCAAGCGTGCCTATGCTGAGCAGCTGTATCTGAACATCTGCAACAAGATCCAGCAACAGCTCGATCCAAGCAATCGAGCGCACCGGCCAATCATTGACGAATTGCAGGAGCGGATGGCGGACAAGTTCTACGTCAACTTCTCACTGTTCCAGTCGATGCCGGATGCCTGGGGTATCGACCAACTGTTCCCGGTCTTGCCGTTGGAAGGCTTGGACAAGCCGCCGGAAGGCCGTGCGGTATTGCTGGATATCACCTGTGACTCCGATGGCACCATCGATCACTATATTGATGGTGACGGCGTAGCCACCACCATGCCGATGCCTCCGTACGATCCGGAAAACCCACCTCTGCTTGGGTTCTTCATGGTTGGTGCCTATCAGGAAATCCTGGGCAATATGCACAACCTGTTTGGCGATACGGCTTCGGTGGATGTGTTTGTATTCCCTGATGGCAGCGTAGAAACCGAACTGTCTGATGAAGGCGATAGCGTAGCCGACATGCTGGAATACGTGCAGCTCGATCCGATCGCGCTGTTGGCGAAATTCCGCGATCAGGTGAAAGAAACCGATCTTGACGCGGAGTTGCAGGCGCAATTTGTCGAAGAGTTTGAGGCCGGTCTGTATGGCTATACTTATTTAGAAGATGAGTAAGCTATTCCGATAGTCTGACATACTTCCTATCCAGGGGCGCGGCAGAGGCTGCGCCCCTTCATTTTTCCCTCTTAGCCCGTACCCCGCCAAATTAGAAATTCCATTTAAACTTTCAACGTCTTAATACCGTGTTCTCAGTTATCACAAATTTGTGAACTCTCCGTGAGGATTTGGTCACGACTTTCTCTGTAGTTTGTCATTGTCGGTGAATAGCACCAGAGGTAACGATGATGATCAACAGACGGTATTTTATTCTGGGTGGTGGAGCACTCTCTGTGGCCTATGCCGTAGGCCTGCTGCCTGCACTTTTCTCTCGTTCGGCGATGGCGGAGTCGTTTGCCGTCAACTATACGGCAGAACAATGGCGGCAACGGCTTTCAGCCAGCCAATATGCTGTTTTGCGCGAGGAAGGTACGGAACCTCCTTACAGCAGCCCGCTTAACGATGAGCACCGCGATGGTCAGTTTGCCTGTGCGGGTTGCCAGCAGGCGCTATTTTCTTCCCACACCAAGTTTGACAGCCATACCGGCTGGCCCAGTTTCTGGCAACCCCTCGAACAGGCGGTGGCGACGCGTAAGGATCGAACGCTGGGCATGGTCCGCGAAGAGGTGCATTGCAGCCGCTGCGGCGGGCATTTGGGGCACGTATTTGACGATGGCCCACAACCCACCGGTTTGCGCTACTGCATGAATGGCATCGCCATGCTGTTCACGCCAAGCTCGGCCTAACCAGAATAGTGAGGAATAACATGAGAAACGTAGACAAAACGCTGCCATCGTTAGGTAAATACGGCATATGGGGCGCGATATTGGTTGCTGCCGGGTTCTGTTTGCAAAGCGTTGCCTGGCCACTGGGGGATGCTGAGGCGGCGGTAGCGATCCCTGCGCCGGTAAAAGACGAAGCGCCGACGACATCGCGTACGGAAACCGCGATCTTTGCCGGCGGTTGTTTCTGGGGCGTGCAGGGGGTTTTCCAGCACGTTAAAGGCGTGACCAATGCCATATCCGGTTATACCGGAGGTGCGGCACAAACGGCTAATTATGAGGCCGTCAGCGGAGGGGATACCGGCCATGCGGAGTCAGTGCAGGTCACCTTTGATCCACAGCAGATTTCCTATGGGCAACTGCTGCAAATCTATTTTTCGGTAGCACACAACCCAACCGAGCTCGATCGCCAGGGGCCGGACAGCGGCACACAATACCGCTCAGCCGTTTTCCCTCTGACGGAATCACAACAGCAGGTTGCCAAGGCTTATATTGCACAGCTGGATGCCAGTAAGCGCTTTGCCAAACCACTGGTGACCCGCATTGAGGAAAATGGTCATTTTTATCCTGCCGAGGCTTACCATCAAAACTATCTCACGCTTAACCCGGATCAACCCTATATCGTGGTGAATGACTTGCCAAAGGTAAAACAGCTACAGCAGCTGTTCCCAACGCAATATCGTGCAGATCCGGTGCTGGTTAATTAATAAGAGTCTTTGCTGTAATATATTAGGCAGTGGAGTTTTGCCAATAGCCCCAAGCCATCTCCTCGGAGATGGCTTTTACTTATTTATTTTACGTTATCAATCAATTAATAATAATTGACGGTATTGTTGAGTTATTCTGTTTATTTTGGTAATTTCTTTGTTAAAGAAAACCTCTGTTCGAAAATTAAGTAAATAACAGTCTGTCACCTTTAATTAAATAACTAATACTCAAGTGTCGATTGGTAATCATCGCTATTAACTTCATTTACAGGGAACGGTAATATTTATGGTTAATAATAGATTGCCAGAACAACATTATATCGCCGTTAAGACGATTAAATTGGCTGATCCAATCACGTGACGCGTCTCTACCGCCAGGCCTATTTTGCCGCCCAGGCCACGCGAGCCGAAGGGGGGATTTTGATTTCCCCCAGCCCTAACATGACGCTTTATGCCTGTGCCAGTATGCTCTTGGTGGCTGCATTAATCGCTTTTTTAATCGGTGGTGAATATACCCGTAAAGCCCGACTGGAAGGTGTCGTGATGCCTTCAACCGGAGTAGTCAAAGTGGTTGCGCGTACGCAAGGACGGGTTGAAGCATTGCTGATTAACGAAGGCGATGAGGTTGCAGCAGGCCAATTACTCTATCGGCTAAGTGGTGAACGCTATGACGGCAAGGGTTTGGCCACCTTGGCGACGCTAAAAAACTCCCTGGTGCAGCAGTATCAGATGTTGGTGCAGCAACAGCATCAGGAAGTTGCCGCCAATAACATGCAAATACAGGGATTACGGCAGCGGGTTGACCAATTGAAAGAGGAATTGCGCAGCGCCGATGAGGCACTGAAACTGACGTTGCGCCAGGCGGCATTAACCCGCTCGATGATGGAGCGTTATCAACGTTTGGTGCGGCAGAAGTATGTCTCCGAGCTTGAGTATCAGCAAAAGCAAATCGAACTGGCGGCCGCGGAAGGTTATGTCGAAAACCAGCGGCAGGTACAACAGCGCCTGAAGCGTGAGTTGACCTCGGTTGAAACGGATCAGGGGAGTTTGTTGCAGCAGGGGCAAAGCCGCCGGGTGGAGCTGGACCGGTTATTACAAGGGATCCGGCAGCAACAGATAGAGCTGCAATCGCAGGAGGAAAGCACGCTGGTTGCCCCGGTGGCAGGGCGTGTTGCTGCGGTGTTGGTCAAGGCGGGGCAAACGGTCAACCAAAATGAGCCGCTGTTAACGCTGGTGCCACTGGCGGCCCAAATGCAGATTGAACTGTATGCGCCGAGCAAGTCCGTTGGGTTTATCAAGCCTCATCAGCGGGTTGGCTTGCGGTTCGCGGCCTATCCCTATGAAAAATTTGGCGTGCAGTATGGCACGACGCGGGAGGTGACCCGCATCAGCCTCAGCCCGACAGATGTCATGCCACATAACCCGGTGGTGTGGAAAGAAAATGAGGGGCATTACCGGGTGATTGTCGTGCCGGATAAACCCAGCGTGACCGTGTATGGCCGCCAGGAATTACTGCGCACCGGGATGGTGGTGGCCGCAGATATCGAGCTGGACAAGCGGCGGCTGTACGAATGGCTGCTGGAACCGTTATGGAGCCTGCAAGGAAAAATATAGCCATGGAATGGACTGAGCATTTGCACCTGAATTTGCATTGGCGCCGCCGCTTGCCGTTGATCCGTCAAACCGAGTCGGCGGAATGTGGGGTGGCCTGTCTGGCGATGGTCGCCGGTTGGCACGGTTACCGTATTGACCTCCCCAGCCTGCGTGCAAGATTCAGTGTTTCGACGCAGGGCATGACTTTCGTGCATTTGATGGAATGTGCTCAGATCCTGAAATTGACAGGTCGTGCGGTACGTTTAGAGCTGGAGGAGCTTAGCCAACTGACCGTACCCTGCATTTTACACTGGGATCTCAACCACTTTGTGGTGCTTAAACGGGTACGTGGCAACGAGATCGAACTGCACGATCCGGCACGCGGGGCGGTTAACATGTCGTTGGTACAGGCTAACCGTCATTTTACCGGTGTCGCGTTGGAACTGACGCCAACCCATGACTTTGAGCCGCGTGACGAACGCAAGAAAGTGCGGCTAACGGAATTGGTTGGCAAGACGGTAGGGTTGAAGGCTGCGCTGGCGCGCATTTTCTGCTTTGCCCTGGCGTTGGAAGTCTTGGCCTTGCTGAGCCCGTTGATCAATCAGATCGTGATCGATGAAGTCCTGGTGGCGCTGGATGATAGCCTGTTGGTGCTGATTGTCATTGCCATGCTGCTGATGAGTGCGACCCAGACGTTGATTGGCCTGGCCCGGCAATGGGCGACCATTACCATGGCGGTCAATTTCAATATGCAGTGGACGGCCAACGTGTTCCATCACCTGCTGCGTTTGCCGATCGACTGGTTTGAAAAGCGTGACATTGGTAACGTCAGCGCCAAGTTTGATGCGGTCGATACCATTCAGGATACGCTCACCACCAGCATCCTTGAGGCGATGCTGGACGTATTGCTGGTGGTCGGTACCTTGGGCATGATGTTGCTCTACAGCGTGTCGTTATCCATGCTGGCGCTAGGCGCAGCGCTGATTTATGGCTTATTACGCGTGTTATGGTTTCGCACCCTGCGCCGGGCGGCAGAGGACAGTTGGACGGCGGGCACTCTGGAATCAAGCCACTTTCTGGAAACGCTGCATGGCATGCTCAGCCTGCGGGTTAACGGAGCGTTGACCCAGCGGGAATCAGCTTGGCGTAACCTGAATATCGCCAGGCGCAATAGCCAACTGCGTGAGCATAAACTGGCTATCGGCTACGACATCATTAACCAGATCATTGGTAGCCTGGTGGGGGCGGCGGTGCTGTGGTTTGGTGCCAATGCGGTGCTGTCGGGTTCGTTCTCGATCGGCATGCTGGTGGCGTATATGTCATTTCAAGGGCGTTTTTCCGCCAGCATCAATGGCCTGATCGATAAGGCATTTGCCTGGCGAATGCTGGATGTCTATAACGAACGGCTGGCAGATATTGTGCTGACCCAGAAGGAGGGCGGTGCTCAGGCGGCAGAATCTCTTACCGTAGCTTTCCCCAAGCAGAGAGAGGATCGTCCAGTTGTGGAACTGGAAAATATCACCTTCCGCTACGGCCAGGGAGGTAACGATATCTTGGCAGGAGCGGCGTTGCGAATCATGCCTGGAGAGGTGGTGGCGCTGGTAGGGCGCTCTGGCTGCGGGAAAACCACCCTGGCGAAGATCCTGCTGGGGCTTTACCCGCCAATTGCTGGGCGGTTGCAGGTGTTTGGCATCGATCATCATCATGCGGGCTATCGGCAGGTTCGCCAAATGATCGGCGCGGTGATGCAAGAGGATCGGCTATTCCGTGGGGCAATACTCGACAACATCACCTTTTTCTCTCAACACAGCGATCTGGATTGGGCGCAACACTGTGCTCAACTGGCGCAGTTGCATGAGGATATCATCGCGTTACCGATGGGCTACCAGACGTTGATTGGGGAAATGGGTAATTCGCTGTCGGGGGGCCAAAAGCAGCGCCTGCTGTTGGCTCGGGCATTATATAAACGCCCACGGTTACTGATCCTGGATGAGGCAACCAGCCATCTTGATGTCACCAATGAAATCCTGATCGGCAGCACTTTGCGCAACCTGGGCTTAACCATCCTGCTGATTGCTCACCGGCCCGAGACGATAGCCTCTGCCGATCGCGTAGTCGAACTCGATGCTGGCAGGTTGGTTGTTCCTTCTTGTGCATCTGCTGACAACGGGCACCTTGAAGAGTGAGCCAATTGCGGCGATAATCTACCCATTGAAACAGACATCGAATAAATCCCTTTCTCGTCGGGCTAACGACGCGGGAGGGATTTTTTTTTGCTACCGCCCAAGCGTCCGGCTACGGGCGAACCGTTGAAAAATGAGGGTAAATATGAGTACCTTAGGCCATCAGCCCGATAATTCCTTAGTGTCCAACGCCTTTGGTTTCCTGCGCTTTCCGCTGAACTTTATGCCTTACGATAGCGATGCAGAGTGGGTGATCACCGGTGTTTCTTTTGATATGGCTACCTCCGGCCGCGCCGGTGGGCGTCATGGCCCTGCGGCGATCCGCCAGGTTTCTACCAATCTGGCATGGGAAGGGGCGCGCTGGCCGTGGAACTTTGATCTGCGCGATCGTCTGAACGTGGTCGACTGTGGTGACGTAGTATTCAACTTTGGTGATGCCCAGGATATGAGCGACAAGCTGCAGGCGCACGCAGAAAAACTGCTGGCAGCTGGCAAACGCATGCTCTCTTTCGGCGGCGACCACTTCGTGACGCTGCCGCTGCTGCGCGCGCATGCCAAGTATTTTGGTAAAATGGCGCTGGTGCATTTCGATGCCCATACCGACACCTATGCCAACGGCAGCAAGTTTGACCACGGCACCATGTTCTTCCATGCGCCGAACGAAGGCCTGATCGATCCAAATCACTCCGTGCAAATCGGTATCCGTACCGAGTTCGATCGTGACAACGGCTTCACCGTACTGGATGCTGCGCAGGTTAACGATCGTGGCGTGGACGATCTGCTGGCGCAGATCAAACAGATCGTTGGCGATATGCCGGTTTATCTGACCTTCGATATCGACTGCCTGGATCCGGCTTTCGCACCTGGCACCGGCACCCCGGTGATCGGCGGCCTGACCTCCGATCGCGCCTTGAAACTGGTGCGTGGTATGCAATCGCTGAACATTGTCGGTATGGATGTGGTAGAAGTAGCTCCGGCTTACGACCAGTCTGAGATCACCGCACTGGCAGCGGCAACGCTGGGCCTGGAAATGTTGTATCTGCAAGCGGCCAAAAAGCAGGGCTAAATCAGTTTGCTGAATGGGTAGGGGTCGCACATAGTCGACCGTAGGGGCGCGGTATGCTGCGCCCGCTTGGCAGCGGCCCTTACCCGTCAACTCATCATGAAAATATTGCCGTGAAGATAAAGTGTATTTCGCGTTTACGGAGGAACCGTGCTGACTAAACCATCTATACGCCTCAACAAATATATTAGCGAGAGCGGCATCTGCTCGCGTCGCGATGCCGATCGTTACATCGAACAGGGCAATGTTTTTATCAACGGTAAGCGCGTAGCGCTCGGCGATCGGGTATTCGCTGGCGACGTGGTCAAGGTTAACGGGCAGCTTATTGAACCCCGTAACGAAGACAATCTGATTTTTATTGCGCTGAACAAGCCGGTGGGTATCGTCAGCACCACCGAAGACGGTGAGAAAGACAATATTGTCGATTTCGTCAACCACAGCACCCGTGTCTTCCCGATCGGGCGGTTGGATAAAGATTCGCAGGGGCTGATCTTCCTCACCAACCACGGCGATCTGGTGAACAAGATCCTGCGTGCCGGTAACGACCACGAGAAGGAATATCTGGTCACGGTCAACAAACCGGTAACCGACGATTTTATTCGTGGTTTGGGTGCCGGAGTGCCGATGCTGGGCACGGTGACCAAAAAATGCAAGGTGAAGAAAGAAGCGCCCTTTGTGTTCCGTATCGTGCTGGTACAGGGGCTTAACCGCCAGATCCGCCGTATGTGTGAGCATTTCGGTTATGAAGTGACCAAGCTGGAGCGCACCCGCATCATGAACGTCGGCCTGTCTGGGCTACCGTTAGGGGAATGGCGCGATTTGACGGATGACGAACTGGTTGAGCTGTTTAAATTGATTGAAGACTCGTCTTCAGAGGCTAAACCCGCGAAGAAAGCGGCCAAGCCCAAGCCTGCGGTAAAAAAACCGGCGAGTGGCGGGCAGAAAACCGCGGATAAAGCGGGCAGTCACGCACCGGCGCGTAAGCGTTTTGCTCAGCCGGGGCGCAAAAAGAAAGGGCGCTAAGTCGGCGCTCTCTGCTAATTAAACGGCCTCAGTCTTGATGACTGGGGCCGTTTTGCTTTGTTTTCACCCCCGCTGCATTTTTTCGTGATCCACCCCGCAGTTGTAACTTTAAAATAACCAATCATTAACATTCTTCCCTTTGCCGGCTTGACGAAAGATTCGCCATATCTATAGTGACTGTATTAAATAAGAAACTGAGTTTCATATATGAAACAATCAGATAGAGGACAGAAGCAATGAGCTGGAAGAACGTGTGCGAAGTGTCTCAAGTTAAAGAAGATTTTCCTTTCTCCGCCAACATTGAGGGAAAAGAGGTCGGCGTCTATTTGATCGACGGTCAATATTACGCGCTGGAAGACGTTTGCCCGCATGCCTATGCCTTGCTCAGCCAAGGGTTTGTCGATGACGGAAAAGTGGAGTGTCCACTGCACGAAGCGGTGTTCGATGTGCGTAGCGGCCAATGCCTGCGCGAACCCGGTGGCCGAGATCTGCAAACCTACCCTACCCGGGTGATCGACAATCAAATCCAAATCACCTTTATCGCGGAGGAATAAGCATGCAGCACATTACCGATTTCAACCCTTGGCTGCCGGATACCCAACAGGTGATCCCGGCGCGTGAGGGCGGCAACGGCCAAATCCACCAACCCGGCCAGTTTCAGAATGTGATCTGGCAAACCCGGGCACGCGTGCCAGACGGGTTTGAAACCTCACTGGTAGCCGCGCTGGAAGAGATCTTCGAGCAAGGGGCGGAGGAGCTGGAGCAGATCGTCAGTGCGCTCAATCAGCGTCGTCTGTTCGATCGCAGTGGTCAGCCATGGAATGAAGCCACGTTCCGCGAATTCCTACACGTCAACGGTTTCTGAGCCGCACAGGGAGAAGGACAATGACAGCAAACACAACATCCTCCGCGCAGACGGTACAAGACTATCTGGATCAGGGCCTGCGCGGTATGTGGTACCCGGTATTGGCCAGTTGGGAAGTGGGTAACAACCCGGTGGGCATCACCCGTCTTGAACAACAGATCGTGGTGTGGCGCGATAAACAAGGGGCGATCCACGCACTGGAAGATCGTTGCCCGCATCGTGGCGCTCGCCTGTCGATGGGCTGGAACCTTGGCGATCGCATTGCCTGCTGGTATCACGGCGTTGAAGTTGGTGGCGATGGCGAGGTTAAAGATGTGCCAGCGGTAGACCGCTGCCCGTTGGTAGGGCAAAAATGCCTGAAATCCTACCCGGCGAAAGAGGCTTACGGCGCGGTGTTCCTCTATTTCGGCGTCACTGCCGATGAACAGCCTGCCGAACTGAGCTTCCCGCAAGAGCTGGCGGATGAGGCCAACTACAGCAACTTCCTGTGTACCGCCAGCTGGGACTGCAACTATCAATACGCATTGGAAAACGTGATGGATCCGATGCATGGCACCTACCTGCACTCCTCATCGCATTCGATGGCGGAAGGGGATCGCAAGGCCGATATGGCGCTGGAACCCACCGACAGCGGTTTCATCTTTAAAAAGAACGGCCAGATTGGCGTGAACTTCGACTGGGTCGAATTTGGTAGCAGCGGTGCCTATTGGATGCGCCTGTCGATCCCTTATAAAAAGCGTTTTGGGCCAGGCGGCCACTTCTGGATCATCGGCATGGTGGTGCCGGAAGATAAGGATCACTGCCGGGTATTCTTCTGGCGTATCCGCAAAGTGAAAGACTGGCAGCGTGACGCATGGCGCTTTATGTACCGCAACCGTCTGGAAGAACTGCACTGGGACGTACTGGAGCAGGATCGCATCGTGCTGGAGAACATGGCACCGAACGCGCGTGGTCGTGAATACCTGTATCAGCATGACGTGGGCCTCTCCCGCCTGCGCCGTATGATGCAGAAAGAGGCACAAAAGCAACTGGCAACGCTTAGCGAGCTGGAGGCGGCACAGTGAGCGGCTTGCTGGCAGGGAAACGTATCGTAGTCACCGGAGCGGCGCGTGGGCTGGGGCGCAGCTTCGCCGCTGCGGTGGCTCAGGCCGGGGCCAGCGTGGTGATGTGCGATATCCTGGCGGAAGAGTTGCAGGACAGCGCCGCCAGCCTGCGTGAGCAGGGGGCACAGGTTGAAGCTCAGGTTATCGATCTGGCTTCACCGCAATCCATCACTGCGGCATTCAGTGCGATTGCCAAGGGCGGCGCGATCGACGGGTTGGTGAACAACGCTGCGATGGCAACCGGTGTCGGTGGCAAGACCATGATGGAATACGACATTGAACTGTGGGACAAGGTCATGCAGGTCAACGTGCGGGGGACCTGGTTGGTGAGCCAGGCGGCGGTGCCATTATTGGCCCAAACGCCGCATGCCAAAATCGTCAACGTTGCCTCTGATACCGCCTTGTGGGGGGCGCCGAAACTGATGGCCTATGTGGCGAGCAAAGGGGCGATCATCTCGATGACCCGCTCCATGGCGCGTGAGCTGGGGCCGCAGGGCATCTGCGTCAACGCCATTGCTCCGGGTCTGACGCGCGTTGAAGCCACTGAGTATGTCCCTGCCGAGCGGCATCAGCTGTACGAGCAAGGCCGGGCACTGGCAGGCGCACAGCATCCGGACGATGTGACCGGTAGCGTGCTCTATCTGCTGTCGCCGCTGGCGGATTTTGTCACCGGCCAACTGATACCGGTCAACGGTGGTTTCGTGTTTAACTGACCGCCTGACGGACAGGCAAACATTTTAGGAGCAGCACATGGCAGACGATCAAGCGTGTAAATATCTGATCCCGGGGCTGGATCGCGGGTTACAACTGCTGCTGGCCTTCGGCGAGCAGCATAAGGAAATGACCTTTGCAGAATTACATCGCCTGGTCGATATGCCAAAGGCAACCGCCTACCGCGTGGTGCAAACGTTGGAGCATCTGGGTTTTTTGGAGCGCAACCCGCGCACCAACACCTTTGCGTTGGGGATCAAAGTGCTGCGTCTGGGCTTTGAATATATCGCCTCATTGGACGTGGCCCAGGCTGGCCAACCGGTGATCGAGCAGCTGCGCGATCGCAGCCAATGCAGCAGCCATCTGGCGATCCGCGATGGACATGACGTGATCTATATCGCCCGCGTCAGCGCGGCTGGTTCGCAGATCAATCAGGTCAGCGTCGGCACCCGTTTACCGGCGCACCGCACCTCGCTTGGCCGGATGCTGCTGACCAGCACCAGTCGGGAAGAGTTTGAACGTCTATACCCACATGACGCCTTGCCCGATGCGGCGCCGGGGACTCCTGCCAATCGCGAAGCGCTGTGGCAGATGGTGCAGCAGGATAAGGCCCGTGGCTATGTGATTGGCGAATCTTTCTACCGCCACGGCATTTCCTCGATCGTCTATCCGATCTTTAACCGTGAACAGCGGGTGGAAGCGGTGGTCAGCATTATGGTGCCGTCCGATGAGATCCCAAAGGCGGATCGTGAGCGGTTGCGTATGGAAGTCCGGGATGCCGCAGTGAAAATATCGGGCCTGTTAGGCGCGCCACCGCAGGCTAACGTCGGCTAACCGGCCAAACGCTTTGTTATCTGGGCGACGCTATTCGCCCACTACCAATCACTCAGGCAGGGATAAGACTCATGAGCTTCATGGGCCGGGGTCGAACATGCCTGAAAAACGCATTCAGCGAGAACGTGAGGCACAATAATGAGCATAACCGGAATCGAAAAGCTGGAATTTGGCGTCGAAGATCTGCCAACGTGCGAAAAATTCATGCAAGACTTCGGTCTGCAACCGACGCTACAGCATTGGGGCGAACCGCGCCGTGAATTTACCACGCTGAGCGGGGCTAGCGTGGTGCTGTATCCGCAAGACAGCGAGGTCTTACCGGCCGCGTTTGAGGCGGGTTCAACCCTGCGCCGCATGACCTGGGCAGTTGAAAGCCCTGCGGCGCTGGCTGCGTTGCAGCCCCTGTTGGCGCAGATGCCTGGTTTCCGCCACGTTGGCGAAGAACTGGAATGCCGCGATCCCAACGGTATGACGCTGCGTTTTGCCGTTACGGCGCAGCAACCGGTGGAGCTGCCCGTTTCGCCCATCAACCAATGGGGCGATGTACGCCGCATCGACCAGCCAAGCCCGGTTTATGCCAAAGCCGAGCCGGTCAATATTGGCCACGTAGTGTTCTTCGTTGAGGATTTGGCTGCTACCGAGCGCTTCTACTGCGATCTGCTCGGTTTCCAGGTTTCCGACCGCTATATCGACCGCGCCGTCTTCCTGCGCACCCAGGCACGCGGTGGCCATCACAACCTGTTCCTGCTGAAACTGCCTAACCGCCCACGGGGCCTGAACCACGTCGCCTTCACCGTACGCGATATCCATGAGGTGATCGGCGGTGGCATCGCGATGAATAAAGAGCAGTGGAGCACCTTTATTGGCCCAGGCCGCCATCCGATCTCCTCGGCCTATTTTTGGTACGTCAACAGCCCGACCGGCGGTGCCTTTGAGTATTACACCAATGATGACTACCTGACGGAAAACTGGCAGCCGCGTGAGCTGGAGCATTCGCTGGTGTCGTTTACCGAATGGGCGGTCGAAGGCGGTATCGATCACGATACCCGCCGCCAACATAAGAAGCCGGGGGCGGTATGAGCCAACCAACCCGTGCAGGCATTGTCATTATCGGCGGCGGTCAAGCTGGTGGTTGGGCGGCGAAAACGCTGCGCGATCGCGGCTACAACGGCAGGCTGTCAGTGATCAGTGACGAGCCTTATGATTTTTACGAACGCCCACCGCTCTCCAAGGCGGCGCTGTTGGATGGTAGTGCGCCACTCAGCCGCCTGTTCAGTGAAGAAGTGGTGGCCGGGATGAATATCGATTGGCATCGTCCGCTACGTGCCGAAGCCATCGACGGACAGCAGCAAATCGTCACGCTCAGCGACGGCAGCCAACTGCAGTTCGATCAACTGCTGATTGCGACCGGTGGCCGACCACGCCTGCCGGATGCCAGCTGGGCCAAGCACCCGCGAGTAATGACCCTACGTTCCTGGGATGATGCGGCACGCCTGCGCCAGGGCCTGCAACAATGCCAAAAGCTGGCGATTGTGGGGGGTGGCTGGATTGGGCTGGAGATTGCCGCCTCGGCCCGCAAGCTGGGCGTTGACGTGACGGTGTTTGAGCGCCAACCCGCGTTGTGTATGCGCAGCGTAGGGGCCAGCGTTTCCCAGGCGTTGTTGGAACTGCATCAACAGCAAGGCGTCACCGTGCATTGCGACTGCGGCGAGATCACGCTTGAAGATCGCGATGGTGAAGCCTGGATTGGCAGTGCCAGCAGTGCCGCGCAGCCCTTCGACCTGGTGGTTGTCGGTATCGGTGTTGAGTTGAATCTGGAACTGGCCCACAGCGCCGGGCTGAAGCTTGAAGGCGGGATCGTCGTAGATGGACAAGGGCGTACCAGCCATCCGGCCATTTTTGCCGCAGGCGATGTTGCGCGCCATCCAACCCTCGGCCTGTGTCTGCAATCCTGGGCCTACGCACAGAATCAGGCGATTAGCACCGCTTGCGCCATGTTGGATGCGTTTGCCGCACCTTACGATGATGTTGCCTGGCTGTGGTCGGATCAATACGACGCCAATATCCAAATCCTGGGCGTTCCTACCGGCGGCGTTCACCAGATAGTGCGCCGCACGCCGCAGTCACAACTGTTCTTCACCCTGAATGCCGACCGGCAACTGGTGCAACTGGTCGCGTTTAACGATGCACGCACCATCAAGCTGGGTAAACGCTGGCTGGCCAGCGGCCGGGTACTGGATCCGCAGCAACTGGCGGATGTGGAATTTTCTCTGATGGCGTTGAAATAACGCCCGACCCAAAGGGAGCGTTTTATGACTACGCAAGATATCGACGCCCGCAGCGGTCGGGTGGGGGATGCTGTTGCCGAAAATTCGCCAACCAGCGTCCGTTGGTCGGTGCCGGCAGCCCTGTTTGCCTGCGTGTTACTGGCATTTTTCGACAAGATCAGCATTGCCGCGCTGTTTTCTGACCACGAGTTTCAGCAGGCGATGGGCATCGGCTTTGATCCCACCCGGCTCGGGCTGCTGATGAGTGCCTTTTTGTTCTCCTACGGCTTCTCTTCGATGCTGTTGAGCGGCATTGGCGATCGGCTCAATCCGGTCAAAGTGCTGATTGGCATGATGGTGACCTGGGGCGTACTGATGGTGCTGATGGGGATGACGCGCTCTTATCACACCATGATGACGCTGCGTATCCTGCTGGGTATCGCCGAAGGGCCGTTGTTGCCAATGGCCTATGCCATCGTACGCCAGGCTTTTCCGCAGCGCCTCCAGGCGCGTGCCACCATGCTGTGGCTGCTGGGGACTCCGATCGGCGCGGCACTGGGCTTCCCGGTCACGCTGTTTATTCTCAGCCGCTTTAACTGGGAAACCACCTTCTTCTTTATGGCGTTTCTGACCGTGCCGGTGATGTTGCTGGTGCTGTTTGGCATGCGTCACCTGAACGTGGCACGCCCGGCGGCCAGCACCACCAGTAAACCGGCCGTTGCCGAACGCAAGCAACTGCGCCGCGAACTGTTCAGCACGCCACATTTCTGGATGATTTGCCTGTTTAACATCGCATTTCTCACCTACCTGTGGGGTATGAATGGCTGGCTGCCGAGCTATCTGATCGAAGGCAAAGGCATTCATCTGGAGCACGCCGGATACCTGTCGTCACTGCCGTTTATTGCCATGTTGCTTGGCGAGGTGGTGGGGGCCTGGCTGTCGGACAAGATGGATCGCCGAGCGTTGGCCTGTTTCATCTCGCTGTGCGGTGCAGGGATCGGTTTAGGTGTCGTTCTGTATATGCAGGGCACCTACAGCGTGATCGCCGCCATGTCCTTCAGCACCTTTATGTGGGGAGCCGGCGCGCCAAACATCTTCGCGCTGTTGGCCAAGGCCACCAGCAGCCGGGTGAGCGCTACCGCTGGTGGGGTATTTAACGGATTGGGTAATTTTGCCGGCGCATTGGCACCGGTGCTGATGGGGGCACTGATCGCCGCCACCGGCAATATGGATAACGGTTTGCTGTTCCTGGTGGTGATGGCCTTTGTCGGCTGCGCCATTCTGCTGCCGTTACTGAATAAGTATTGATGCAACGAAGGAGAGACAACATGTCCCAGGTTGAGAATAAAGCCGGCATCAAGCCGCAGGATCTGACAATGGAAAAGTGGGTGGAATCGCGTATCGCCCGTTTTGAAGGCCGTAAATATGACTGGAACGCACTGAAGTTCCAGGCCGACTACGATCCGAAATACCGCCGGGCGCAGATGCGCTATATCGGCACCGGTGCCACCGGCGTAGTCAGCGACACCAACACCATTCCGGCGGGGAACTTTACCTTCTCCACCATGGTGCTGCCGTCAAAATGTGAGGGGCCATTACACCTGCATGACGACGTTGAAGAAGTGTTCTTTATGCTCAAAGGCAAGATCACACTGATGATCCAGGACGGTGAAGAGTATTACGAAACCATCCTGAAAGAGCGCGATCTGATTTCTGTTCCGGCGGGGGTTTATCGCGGCCTGTTCAATCACGGTGAAGAAGAAGCTCTGATGTGCGTGATGCTCGGTACTGCCAAGCCGGAAACCCCGACTTACCCGGCCGATCACCCGTTGTCGAAAGTGAAGCGTAACTGATGAACAGCTTACCGGAACGCCAGCAGGCGGATTGTGGAGGCCAGCGGCTAAGTTGGCGCGAAGCCGGGCATGGCCGGGCAGTTGTGCTGCTGCATGGCATCAGTTCCGGTTCTGCTTCGTGGGTGAAGCAGTTCAGCGATCGCGCCCTGACGGACGGGCACCGCCTGATTGCCTGGGATGCTCCGGGTTATGGCGGTAGCGCAGCGTTGGCACAGACAGAGCCAGATGCTGCTGCTTATGCCAACGCGCTGGCGGCGTTGATCGCCGAGTTGCAGTTACAACAGCCGTTGATTGTGGGGCATTCGCTCGGTGCGTTGATCGGCAGTGCCTTTGCCGCTGCCAACCCGGATGGGCTGAGAGGGCTGGTACTGGCCGATCCGGCTCAGGGCTATGCCACAGCGCCGCTGGAAAAACGCCAGCAGGTATATGGCCAACGCAAACAGATGATCGAAACGCTTGGCCCACAGGGTTACGGCGAACAGCGTGCGGCGGCATTGCTACGTGAAGATGCGGATCCGCAGGACATTGCCTGGGTACGCAGCGGCATGCAGCAACTTAATCCGGCCGGTTTTCTCAGCGCCGCTTGGATGTTGGCCAATGATGATATCAACCACTACCTGCTGCGCTATCGCGGCCCGTTACAGGTGTGGTGTGGCAGTGTCGATCGCATCACTCCACCAGAGGGCGCCGCAACGTTGGCGCAACAGCAGGATGCGACGATGCGTCTGATTGATGCGGCGGGGCATGCCAGCTATCTCGATGCGCCAGCGCTGTTTAACCGCTATTTGCAGGACTTTACGGGGGCAATCCAACCATGAATTTTCAGATTGAGCGGCGAGTGGCGGTGGTCACCGGAGGATCCTCGGGGATCGGTTTTGAGACGCTGCGTTTACTGCTGGCCGAAGGGGCGAAGGTGGCCTTCTGTGGCCGCAATCAGGACAAACTGGCCAGCGCCGAGGCCAGCCTGCGTGAAGCGTTCCCGCAGGCGGAGATCCTGGCGTTACGCTGCGACGTGCTCGACGCCGAGCAGGTTGCCAAGTTTGCCGAGCAGGTCAGCACGCATTTTGGCTCAGTGGATATGTTGATCAACAACGCCGGGCAGGGGTTTGTGGCGCATTTCGATCAGACGCCGCGCGAGGCCTGGTTACATGAGGCAGAGCTGAAGCTGTTCGGGGTGATCAACCCGGTGCAGGCCTTTTTACCGGCGCTGGAGCGCTCGGATATCGCCTCCATTACCTGCGTTAACTCACTGCTGGCCCTGCAGCCGGAAGAACACATGATTGCCACCTCGGCAGCCCGTGCCGCGTTGCTCAATATGACGCTGACCTTATCCAAAGAGCTGGTGAGCAAAGGAGTCCGCGTCAATTCCATCCTGCTGGGGATGGTGGAGTCGGGCCAATGGCGGCGGCGTTTCGCCGAACGCCAGGATCAACAACAAAGCTGGGAACAGTGGACGGCGGCGATTGCCGAGCGGCGTGGCATCCCGATGGGGCGTTTGGGTAAACCGCAGGAACCGGCACGGGCGCTGCTGTTTTTAGCCTCCCCCATGTCCTCCTTTACCACCGGCGCGGCGCTGGACGTTTCCGGCGGCTTCAATCGCCATCTCTGACGGGACTGAAAAGATGAAGAAGATCATGATGATTGGCTATGGCGCGATGGCAAAAGAGGTGCTGGCGCGCCTGCCGGAGGGCGTGGCAGTCGGTTGGATCGTGGCACGGGAAGCGCATCATGCCGAGATCGACGCCGCATTTGCCGGGCAGGTGCAGGCTTTGACCCATCCTGACCAGTGTACCGGGCAACCTGACTTGGTGCTGGAGTGTGCTAGCCAGCAGGCGGTCGCCGAGTTTGGTGAGGCCATCGTTAAACGTGGCTGGCGGCTGGCAGTGATCTCTACTGGCGCCCTGGCAGATGCCGCATTGCAGCAGCGTTTGCAGCAGTCCTGCGCACGTTACCACGGGCGGCTGATCGTGCTGTCTGGTGCGGTGGCGGGTATGGATGGCCT
>NZ_JAELTL010000051.1:0-40892 GCF_016428815.1 Serratia sp. ASV30
CCCCCCCCCCCCCCCCCCCCCCCCCCCCCCCCCCCCCCCCCCCCCCCCCCCCCCCCCCCCCCCCCCCCCCCCCCCCCCCCCCCCCCCCCCCCCCCCCCCCCCCCCCCCCCCTTTTCAGTTGGCATCGTCGGCAGCGTCAGATGTGTATAAGAGACAGGTGCTATAGCCACCCTTTATTTACCCCTACACCGCCATATTCATGACGTCTTGATAAGCCGCAACCAGTTTATTACGCACCTGCACTCCCAGTTGCAAAGAAACCGAAGATTTTTGCAGATCGACCATCACGTCGTTCAAACTGATCCCCGGCACACCCAATTCAAAATCCTGTGCTTGCTGGCGTGCAGTTTGTTGAGTCTCGCTGATCTTACCGAGAGCCGCCTTTAACTCATTGGCAAAGCTTGCTCCCTGCACCGGATCGTTTTGTCGCAGCGCTCCGGCCTGAACTGCCGTGGCTTGCAACTGCTGCACCACTCCTTCAATACCCTGAATTGCCATCATGACCTCGTCACTTCATTCATAGCCTATGGATTTCATGCGGTGGTCTGAAAGACGACGGGAAAACCGCGCCTTCATTCACCTGCATGATCCCGATGCTGCACACCCTACCACAGTGTTTTCCGGCTAAAGCGGCTAATTAACTGCAAAAACACCGGTTTATCGGGCCATCAAAATTGGTCCCAAGAGCAAATAATGGCATGCCCAAAAATGGGGGCGCTTCTGTTAGGCCGTAAAGAACTGTGTATTCAGGGAGTCTGTTTTGTCATCACTCAACAACGCTAGCCATACCTCGAACCCACCAGAGTGGGTACCAGCATGAATGGTGAAAGCCGTGATAACGGCCTGCTGGCCCTATGGAATCGCCTGCGTGCCAACCCTAAAATTCCACTGCTGATCGCAGCCTCGGCGGCGATCGCCATCGTGGTTGCCCTGACGCTATGGGCCAAAAGCCCGGATTACCGCGTGCTGTACAGCAATCTCAACGATCGCGACGGCGGCGCCATCGTCACGCAACTCACGCAGATGAACATCCCCTATCGCTTTACCGAGAACGGCTCGGCGTTGATGATCCCGGCGGAGAAGGTGCACGAAACCCGCCTGCGTCTGGCGCAACAGGGGCTGCCTAAGGGTGGGGCCGTCGGCTTTGAGCTGCTGGATCAGGAAAAATTCGGCATCAGCCAGTTCAGCGAACAGATCAACTACCAGCGCGCGCTGGAAGGCGAACTGTCACGCACTATCGAATCCCTGGGGCCGGTACAGAATGCCCGTGTGCATCTGGCACTGCCTAAGCCTTCGCTGTTTGTACGCGAACAAAAGAACCCTTCAGCTTCCGTGACGCTAACGCTGCAACCAGGCCGCACCCTGGACGACGGCCAGATCAATGCCGTGGTGTATATGGTGTCCAGCAGCGTGGCCGGTTTACCGCCGGGCAACGTCACGGTGGTCGATCAGGCTGGCCGCTTACTGACCCAATCCGACGGCACCGGACGCGATCTCAATGCCGCACAGCTGAAGTACGCCAATGAGGTTGAGAACCGCTATCAGCGTCGTATTGAAGCCATTCTGGCACCGATCGTCGGCAGCGCGAACGTGCGTGCACAAGTAACGGCACAAATCGATTTCTCCACCCGTGAGCAAACCGACGAACAGTACCAGCCCAACCAGCAACCGGATAAATCCGCAATACGCTCCAGACAGCTCAGCCAGAGTGAACAGAACGGCGGGCAACAGATCGGCGGCGTACCGGGTGCCCTTTCCAACCAGCCGAGTGCAGCACCGACTGCACCGATAGAAACACCAAAAGCTACAGCTGCGGGTAATACTAATACTCCTGCCACGGCAAACAATGCCAATAACAGCACGCGAACCGGGGCTAGCGGTAACGTAGCGCAAAACAGTCGCCGTGATGAAACCACCAACTACGAGGTGGATCGCACCATTCGTCATACCCAGCACAAGGCTGGAGCGGTGGAACGCCTGTCGGTCGCCGTGGTGCTCAACACCCTGGGTACCGATAAAGACGGCAAACCGCAGCCGATGAGCAAAGAGCAGTTGGCCCAGGTGGAGTCACTGGTCCGTGAAGCGATGGGTTACTCCAGCAGCCGTGGCGATACGCTTAACGTGGTCAACACCCCGTTCAACGATGTAGAGCAGACCGGCGGCGAGTTGCCTTTCTGGCAGTCACAGTCGTTTATCGATCAGTTGTTCAACGCAGGCCGTTATTTGCTGGTGCTGCTGGTAGCCTGGATTTTGTGGCGCAAGCTGGTTCGTCCGCAGCTGCAAAGCCGTCAGATCGCACAACAGGCCGCGGTTACTGCTGCCAAGGCACCAGCTAGCCGCCCGGCTGAGGTCAATAAGCCAAGTCATGAAGAGCAGGCGCTGCATAAGAAATCACAGCAGCGCGTCAATGCTGAAGTCCAGGGCCAGCGGATCCGCGAACTGGCAGATAAAGATCCACGCGTGGTCGCCCTGGTGATCCGTCAATGGATGAGTAACGAATTATGAGCCTGACAGGTACCGAAAAGAGCGCCATCCTGCTGATGACGCTGGGTGAAGATCGCGCCGCCGAAGTCTTCAAGCACCTCTCGTCACGGGAAGTGCAGCAGTTGAGTGGCACCATGGCCAGTATGCGTCAGGTGTCTCACAAACAGCTGGGGGAAGTCCTCAGCGAGTTTGAAGACGATGCCGAACAGTATGCCGCGCTGAGTGTCAATGCCAGCGACTACCTGCGATCGGTGCTGGTTAAAGCCTTGGGTGAAGAACGTGCCAGCAGTCTGTTGGAGGATATTCTCGAATCACGCGAAGACACCTCCGGCATGGAAACGCTCAACTTTATGGAACCGCAGAGCGCGGCCGATCTGATCCGCGACGAACACCCGCAGATCATTGCCACCATTCTGGTTCACCTCAAGCGCGGCCAGGCGGCGGATATCCTGGCACAGTTCGAGGAGCGCCTGCGCAACGACGTGATGCTGCGTATCGCCACCTTCGGCGGTGTACAACCGGACGCCTTGGCAGAGCTGACCGAAGTGCTGAACAATCTGCTGGACGGCCAGAACCTCAAGCGCAGCAAAATGGGGGGAGTCCGTACCGCCGCCGAGATTATCAACCTGATGAAAACCCAGCAGGAAGAGGCGGTTATCGGTGCCATGCGCGACTACGACGGCGAGCTGGCGCAGAAGATCATCGACGAAATGTTCCTGTTCGAAAACCTGGTCGAAGTGGACGACCGCAGCATCCAGCGCCTGTTGCAGGACGTGGAAAGCGAATCCCTGTTGATCGCCTTGAAAGGGGCAGAACAACCGCTGCGCGAGAAGTTCCTCAAGAACATGTCGCAACGTGCCGCCGATATCCTGCGCGACGATCTGGCCAACCGTGGCCCGGTGCGCATGTCGCAGGTGGAGAACGAACAGAAGGCTATCCTGTTGGTGGTACGCCGCCTGGCAGAAACTGGCGAAATGATCATCGGCGGTGGCGAGGACACCTATGTCTGATCGCCTCAATACCCTGCCCTGGCAGCCCTGGTCGCTTAACGACCTGGCGGATCCCAAACCGGTGCTGGAACCGGAAAGCCCGCCTGAGGTGATCATCATCCCGCAGGATGACAGCATCAACGAACAGCAACGGCTGGAGATGCTGCGTTTGCAGGCCCAACAGCAAGGTCAGCAACAAGGCTTTGCCGAGGGCCAGCAGAAAGGCTATGACGCCGGTTTCCAGGCCGGGCTGGAGGAAGGCCGTCAGCAAGGCATTCTGGCGGGCCAACAGCAGCAGCAACCGATCACGGAACATTGGCAACAGTTGGTCACCGAGTTCCAGCACACGCTGGACGCGCTCGACAGCGTGATTGCCTCACGCCTGATGCAACTGGCCCTGACGGCGGCCAAACAGGTCATCGGGCAAGCACCAGTGTGCGACGGTACTGCCCTGCTCGGCCAGATCCAACAGCTGATCCAGCAAGAACCGATGTTCAGCGGTAAACCTCAGCTGCGCGTACACCCGGATGATTACGAACGGGTAGAGCAGCAGCTTGGCATGACCCTCAGCCTGCACGGCTGGCGGCTGCTGGCCGACGGACAGTTACATCCAGGCGGCTGCAAGGTCAGCGCAGAAGAAGGCGATCTGGATGCCAGCCTGGCCACCCGCTGGCATGAGCTGTGCCGTCTGGCCGCACCGGGAGAGCTGTGATGACCGTTCGTCTCGGCCGCTGGCTGAACTCGCTGGACAGTCTGGAAAAACGCATTGCCCGTGCGCCAGCGGTGCGCCGCTATGGCCGCCTGACCCGAGCTACCGGGCTGGTACTGGAAGCCACCGGTTTGCAGTTACCGCTGGGGGCCACCTGCCTGATCGAACGCCATGACAGCGGTGTGGTGCAGGAGGTAGAAAGCGAGGTGGTCGGTTTTAACGGCCAGCGACTGTTCCTGATGCCGCTGGAAGAAGTCGACGGTATCGTGCCCGGCGCTCGGGTCTATGCTCGCGTCTCCCCCGAAGGGCAAAGCGCCAGCAAACAGTTACCCCTCGGCCCGGCATTGCTTGGCCGGGTGCTCGACGGCGGAGCCAAACCGCTCGATGGTCTGCCAGCACCCGATACCGGCTACCGTGCGCCGCTGATCACTGCCCCGTTCAACCCGTTGCAGCGCACCCCGATCGAACAGGTTCTCGACGTGGGCGTGCGCACCATTAACGGGCTGCTCACCGTGGGCCGTGGCCAGCGTATGGGCCTGTTCGCCGGTTCTGGCGTGGGTAAAAGCGTACTGCTCGGCATGATGGCGCGTTACACCCAGGCCGACGTGATCGTCGTCGGGCTGATCGGCGAACGTGGCCGCGAAGTGAAAGACTTTATCGAAAACATCCTCGGCACCGAGGGAAGAGCCCGTTCGGTGGTGATCGCTGCACCGGCAGACGTTTCCCCGCTGCTGCGCATGCAAGGCGCTGCCTATGCCACCCGCATCGCCGAAGATTTCCGCGATCGTGGCCAACACGTGCTGCTGATTATGGATTCCCTGACCCGCTACGCCATGGCGCAACGTGAGATCGCCCTGGCGATCGGCGAACCCCCAGCGACCAAAGGCTATCCCCCTTCGGTATTCGCCAAACTGCCCGCGCTGGTGGAGCGTGCCGGTAACGGCATCAGCGGCGGCGGTTCCATTACCGCTTTTTATACCGTGTTAACCGAAGGTGATGACCAGCAAGACCCGATTGCCGATTCGGCACGCGCCATTCTCGATGGCCATGTGGTGCTCTCCCGGCGCTTGGCAGAGGCGGGCCACTACCCCGCCATCGATATTGAAGCCTCGATCAGCCGAGCCATGACCTCGCTGATCGATGAGGAGCATTACCGGCGGGTACGTAATTTCAAACAGATGCTGGCCAGTTACCAACGTAACCGCGATCTGATCAGTGTAGGAGCCTACGCCGCAGGCAGCGATCCGCTGCTGGACAAAGCCATGACGCTATATCCGCAGATGGAAGCCTACCTGCAACAGGGCATCTTCGAGCGCAGCGGCTACGACGATGCCTGCCAGCAGTTACAGCAACTGATTGTTTAACCACGGAGCCTGAGCACCATGAAACCACAGTCACCGCTGATTATCCTGCGCGATCTGGCGCAGGATGCCGTAGAACAGGCCGCACAGCACCTCGGTCAGGCACGTCAGGCGCAACAGGCGGCGGAGCAACAGCTTGCCATGCTGCTCAACTACCAGGATGAGTATCGGCAAAAGCTGAACAACACCCTGTCTAGCGGCATGGGTTCCGCCAGTTGGCAAAACTACCAGCAGTTTATCGGCACGCTCGAGCAGGCCATCAGCCAGCACCGCCAGCAGTTGCTGCAGTGGAGCGAGAAGGTAGAACGGGCGGTCAAGCAGTGGCAGGACAAACAGCAGCGGCTGAACGCTTTTGAAACGCTCAACACCCGTGCCCTCAGCGCCGAGCTGGTGCTGGAAAACAAGCGTGACCAAAAACTGATGGATGAGTTCGCTCAACGCAGTTCACAAAGGAATCTAAACCCATGAATCTCAACGTTCTCTCTGGCTTGCCGGCGGCCGCTGACGGCACGGAGACTGGCCTTACCGCGCTGTCGTTGGATGATGCCGGGCTGTCTGCCAGCTTTGCTCAACTGCTCGGTGAACGCTTCGCGCCTGAAGGTCAACTGAAAGGCAAGCCGAACGTGGCACAGCTACTGGCCAAAGATCCACAACTCTCAACCCTCAGCCGCCAGCAGCTTAACCAACTGCTGACCTCGTTTAGCGATCGTGGCCGATTGCAGGCTGCCCCGCAGGATCTGGATACGGCAGACGATAACCAAACCCGGTTAACCAAGCGAGATGACGAACAGCCGTTGCACCCTGTCGATACTTTGGATGCGGCCAGTTTGCAGGCCCTGTTTGCCATGCTGCCTGCCGCCGTTGTGCAGCCGCTACCGGGAAATGGGGTAGCAACCGCCGCTGAGCCAAGCGGGGATGAAGCGCCGCTGACGGGAGCTGCATCACTGTTAGCCACCCTGAGCGAAAAACCCGCGTTATCCACTGCCAGCCTACCAGCGTCAAAATCGCAGCCGCACGCAGACGATAAATCCGCCTTGGCCGCCAAAACTGACGCAGCGGCGGTACTGTCTTCTCAGGCCGATGACAATCAGGATCGCGGCACCTCCCCACTGAAATTGGTGGCCGAATCGGCGCAATCTTCTGCAACGCCACAGCACGCAGCCCCTGCACCAGTGTCCAGCCCGGTGATCGCCAGCCAACCTGTCAGCGCGACGGTAAGCGCACCGGCAACGCCACAGTTGAACGCTCAACTCGGCAGCCCTGAATGGCAGCAGGCGCTGAGTCAGCAGGTGCTGATGTTCCACCGCAACGGCCAACAGAGCGCCGAATTACGCCTGCATCCGCAGGAACTGGGTGCCTTGCAAATCACGCTGAAGCTCGACGATAACCAGGCCCAGTTGCATATCGCCTCGGCACACGGCCAGGTTCGTGCGGCGGTGGAAGCCGCGCTGCCCCATCTACGCCATGCGCTGGCGGAAAGTGGTATCAACCTTGGCCAGAGCAGCGTTGGCGGTGAGTCACTGCCGCAGCCGCAACAGTCACAGCAGCAAGCCTCTCACCAAGGCGGGCAGCCTTCTTACCGTGAACAGCACGGCAGCGCCGAAACCGGCGTTGAAGCCCTGAGCGCTCCAGCAGCGCTGCAGGCAATGGCTCGTTCGGTCGACGGCGTTGATATTTTCGCCTGACGGCGTGCAAACGCCCAAGCTGGCACGCTTTTCCCCGCCTATTCTGGCTATTGCAGCCTGGAATAAGCGGGATAATAGCTTTACATGTATTGCGTGCTGCCTATCTGCACGCAGAGAACAGGATTTGACTTGGTAATGTCTCAGAACTCCCTTCCAACAGCAGCAACAAAGAAACGTCCAATACTGGTGATCCTGCTGGTACTGATCGCCTTGGGCGCATGTGGTGCCGCAGGCTATAGCTGGTGGTTGATGCAGCAGCATAAGAACGGTCAACCCGCCGCCGAGGAAAAAAAGCAGCCGCCTCCGGCACCGGTGTTTATGCCGCTCGATACCTTTACCGTCAATCTGGTGACGCCGGATAATAATCTGGACCGCGTGCTGTATATCGGCCTGACGCTGCGCCTGCCAGATGAAGAAACACGCCGCCGGCTGAACGATTTTCTGCCGGAAGTGCGTAGCCGTCTGCTAATGCTGCTTTCACGGCAGGAAGCAAGCCAACTGGCCAACGAGCAAGGGAAACAGCAACTGGTGGCACAGATTAAAGACGTGCTCAGCCCACCGCTGGTAACGGGACAACCGAAGCAAGTGGTCAGCGATGTGCTGTTCACTGCCTTCATACTGCGGTAATTAACCATGGGCGACAATATTCTTTCACAGGCCGAGATCGACGCACTGCTCAATGGCGACAGCGCGGGGGATGAACCCGCCGCCGTCATCGGTAATGAAAGTGAGGTCAAACCTTACGATCCCACAACCCAACGCCGCGTGGTGCGTGAGCGCCTGCAAGCCCTGGAGATCATTAACGAGCGTTTTGCCCGTCAGTTTCGCATGGGGTTGTTTAACCTGTTACGCCGTAGCCCGGATATCACCGTCGGGGCGATCAAAATCCAGCCATACCATGAATTTGCCCGCAACCTGCCAGTGCCGACCAACCTGAACCTGGTCCACCTGAATCCACTGCGCGGCACGGCGCTGTTTGTGTTTGCCCCCAGCCTGGTGTTTATCGCCGTGGATAACCTGTTCGGCGGCGATGGCCGTTTTCCTACCAAGGTGGAAGGCCGGGAATTTACGCCAACCGAACAGCGGGTGATCAAGCGCATGCTGCGCTTGGCGCTGGATGCCTACGGCGATGCCTGGAGCGCCATCTACAAGATCGACGTGGAATACGTACGTGCCGAAATGCAGGTCAAGTTCACCAATATCACCACCTCTCCCAACGATATCGTGGTAACCACGCCGTTCCAGGTGGAGATCGGGGCGCTGAGCGGTGAATTCAATATCTGTATTCCATTCGCCATGATCGAACCACTGCGCGAGTTGCTGACTAACCCACCGGTGGAGAACTCCCGCCAGGAAGACAGCCAGTGGCGAGAAACGCTGGTGAAACAGGTTCAGCATTCCGAACTTGAACTGATAGCCAACTTTGTCGATATCCCGATGCGCCTGTCGAAAGTGCTGAAACTGCAACCGGGCGACGTGTTACCGATCGATAAGCCGGAACGCCTGATCGCTCATGTTGACGGCGTCCCGGTATTGACCAGCCAATACGGCACTTTGAACGGGCAGTACGCCCTGCGTGTTGAACATTTGATTAACCCTATTTTGAATGCCCTGAGCGAGGAACGGCCCAATGAGTGATCCTAAACAACCGTCTGGCGAAGAGAAGGACTCCGTAGACGATCTGTGGGCTGATGCGTTTAACGAGCAACAGGCGACCGAAAAATCCGCCTCTACCGAAGGCGTATTCAAGTCGCTGGAAGCTCAGGATGCGTTGGGTAGCCTGCAAGATATCGATCTGATCCTGGATATTCCGGTCAAGCTGACCGTGGAGCTGGGCCGCACCAAGATGACCATTAAAGAACTGCTGCGCCTGTCGCAAGGCTCGGTGGTGGCGTTGGATGGTCTGGCCGGTGAACCATTGGACATCCTGATTAACGGCTATCTGATTGCCCAGGGCGAAGTGGTGGTGGTCGGCGACAAGTTCGGCGTACGCATCACCGATATCATCACACCTTCCGAGCGCATGCGCCGCCTGAGCCGCTGATGAACCCCAACGCCAGCGTGCAGACGCAAAGCACTCAGCAGCCCGTCGGTACGGCGCTGCCCACCGGCTCGGTATTGATGCAGGTCAGCAGCGCGCTGGGCGCTATTTTGTTGCTGATCCTGCTCGCTGGCTGGTTGTTTCGTCGGCTGGGCTTTGCTCCGCAGGCCCGTGGCAATCAAAAATTGCTCAACCTGCGTGCCAGTTGTCAGGTTGGCCAACGCGAACGCGTGGTGGTGGTTGAAGTGGATAACACCTGGCTGGTGCTGGGCGTTACGGCTCAGCAGATCACCCCGTTGCACACCCTGCCCGCACCACCGGTACAGGAAGCAACCGACCATAAATCACCGGCAGATTTCCGCCAGCTGATGCAAAACGTACTAAAACGCCCGGATAAATCGGCATGAATCCATTCTCCCTCCGCCGGGCTTTTGGCCCGCTGCTGGCCGCAGGCCTGCTACTTCTCAGCCCTGCCGCCTTGGCACAGTTGCCGGGGCTGATTAGCCAACCTACGGCCAACGGCGGCCAAAGCTGGACGCTGCCGGTACAGACGCTGGTACTGATCACCTCACTCAGCTTCCTGCCCGCAATGCTGCTGATGATGACCAGCTTTACCCGCATCATCATCGTGCTGGGGCTGCTGCGTAACGCCCTCGGCACCCCGTCGGCACCCCCCAATCAGGTGATGCTGGGGCTGGCGCTGTTTCTGACCTTCTTTATCATGTCACCGGTGTTCGACAAGGTGTACCAGGATGCCTATCTGCCGTTCAGCCAGGACAAGATCAGCATGGAAGTGGCGATCGACAAAGGTTCGCAACCGCTGCGCGAGTTTATGCTGCGCCAGACGCGGGAAAGCGATCTCGCCCTGTATGCCAGGCTAGCTAACCTGCCCGCGTTGGAAGGCCCAGAGGCCGTCCCGATGCGTATTCTGTTGCCCGCCTATGTCACCAGTGAGCTGAAAACCGCCTTCCAGATTGGTTTTACCGTGTTTATTCCTTTCCTGATCATCGACCTGGTGGTAGCCAGCGTGCTGATGGCGCTGGGGATGATGATGGTGCCGCCCGCGACTATCTCGCTACCGTTCAAGCTGATGTTGTTTGTGCTGGTGGATGGTTGGCAGTTGCTGTTGGGTTCGTTGGCGCAGAGTTTTTATAGCTAGATCGGTGTTGCCCCCTCGCCCTCACCCTAACCCTAACCCTATCCCCCAGGAGAGGGGACCGATCGAGCTTGCTGAAAATTTAGTTATCCATCTGAAAGAAAAGAATGACTAACAGCACAATATTCTTTCCGAAAGAGCACAGACTAGCCCCCTCTCCCTTTGGGAGAGGGTTGGGGTGAGGGGCAGAACGCAACCTCCCATATTGGAGAAAAGAGATGACACCTGAATCGGTAATGGCGCTGGGTACGGAAGCGATGAAAGTGGCACTGGCGCTGGCCGCCCCGCTGCTGTTGGCCGCGCTGTTCAGCGGGCTGATCGTCAGCCTGTTGCAGGCCGCCACGCAAATTAACGAAATGACGCTGTCGTTCATTCCCAAAATTCTCTCCGTGGTCGCTACCCTGATCGTTGCCGGGCCGTGGATGCTCAACCTGCTGCTGGACTACATGCGCATGCTGTTCAGCAACCTGCCGAACCTGATCGGCTAACCATGCTGACCTTTGACAGCGCCCAACTCAGCGTCTGGCTCAGCCAGTTCTTCTGGCCTCTGCTACGCGTCCTGGCGCTGATTAGCACCGCCCCGCTGTTCAGTGAAAAGCAGATCTCCAAGCGGGTGAAAATCGGCCTGGGCGGTCTGATCGTTTTGCTGATCGCTCCCACTCTGCCCACCAGCAATATCCCCCTGTTTTCCGTCACCGGCCTGTGGCTGGCCGTGCAGCAGATCCTGATCGGTGTGGCGATCGGTTTGACGATGCAGTTCGCCTTTGCGGCGGTGCGCTTGGCGGGTGAGGTGATCGGTATGCAGATGGGGTTGTCCTTCGCCACCTTCTTCGATCCCTCCGGCGGCCCCAATACGCCGCTGTTGGCGCGCCTGCTGAACCTGCTGGCGATGCTATTGTTCCTAACCTTCGATGGTCACCTGTGGCTGATCTCGCTGTTAGCCGACAGCTTTCACACCCTTCCTATCCAGGCGCGGCCGCTGAACGGCAACGGTTTCCTGGCGCTGACCCAAGCGGGAACGCTGATCTTCATTAACGGTATGATGCTGGCGCTGCCGCTGATCTGCCTGCTGCTGACGCTGAACCTGGCGCTTGGCCTGCTTAACCGCGTTACCCCACAGCTTTCAGTGTTTGTGATCGGTTTCCCGGTCACGTTAACCATCGGCATGTTGACCCTTGGCATGATGATGCCGATGCTGGCCCCCTTCTGCGAACACCTGTTCGGTGAGTTTTTCGATCGACTGGCGGCGGTGATCGGCGGCATGACCCCTTAACGCTGAGGTTACCCGCGAGACAAACTAGCAGGGAAAGATATTTTCCGAGATAAAAAGTTGAAAAAGCGAAATTAACCAGATTTAGCGGCGATTATTCTGCCGGGCTTGAATAATAAAATACCCCCCTTAGAATGGCCTCATTAAATAAATCCCATGCCGTATAAAAAAGCGGTAAAAGACCATTAAATGGGTCACGTGATTTATTAACACTAACGGAACACCAAGAAAATAAAATAACCGCACCTTAGGGCGGCGGAATTTTATTTATCTCAATATAGCCAGGAGCATCAAATGAAAGCGAAAACTAACAGGAAAGCACGCAGAGCCTTGGGCATGGCGCATTGGACCACTAATCGCATTCAGATCACGGCGTCCGCCTGCGGAAAAATCTGGACCGTAGCCAAAAAGAAAAAATAATCTGTTTTTAATGCGTGACGTTAAAAATAGCATGATCGCTTATCCAGCCTGAATATCCTGACGATTCCCGCCGTTAAATCAGGCTGTGCAAAAACGGCACTGCGCTCTATATCCACGTTATAGGGCGCAGTGCCCTATGACTTGAATATAGACATTATCTAGAATTAATACCCTATGGATTTCAAGCTGCAGCGTTGTTACCTGCAGCTTGAAAGACGACGGGTATTATCGATTCATTTGAAATAGCGACATACCCTGCATATCGCTGAAGGTCTTATACGATGCCTGCAAGGCCGCCTGTTGCATGTAGTAAGACGAGATCGCCTCCACCACATCCGCCTCCACCAGCGCGGTCAGCTGATTTTTGTTAGCCGTATTGTTTTCGATACCGATGCTGTCCAGCACGTCCAACTCTTGCAGTTGAGTCCCCAGCACCGCGTTGGTGCTCAGCACGTTGTTATAGCTGTTATCCAGACCACGGGTTGCCTTATCGAGCGCCGCCGTCACCTGTGCGCGAGTAGCCTCATCGGCCCCTTGCAGCGGGGTTTTCAACGCTTTCAGTGCCGTGTCGATACTCTCGAACACGTTTGTTTCGGAAGCGCTGCCGTCCGGCTCCGGTTTGATATTGCTGGTCAGCGACATAAATATCGAGCTGCCGGTGTGGCCCACGGTCATGGTGCGGTTGGCATCCACTTTCTGCTCAATGGCCGAGTTGCTGCCCTGATAAACCACCTTGCCGCCCTGCTCGACAAACGGGGCTTTGTCATTGGCAAAGCCAGCAAAAATGAAACGGCCGTTACCGTCGGTACTGTTGGCCTGGCTGAGTAGCTGATCTTTCAGCCCCTGCAACTGGGTGGCCAAAGAGTCACGGTCATTATCACTGAGCGTGCCGTCACCGGCGTTGACGATCAGCGTTTTCATGTCCTTGATGCCGTCGGCAGCGCTACGCAGCACGGTTTCTTCCATCGAGATATTCTGACGGGCAAAGGTGCGCGCCAGCGCGTACTGGCTGTTTTCTGACATCGACTGCGAGATCATCACCGCCTGTGACGCCGCTAACGGATCGTCCGAAGGGTAAAGCACGCGCTTGCCGCTGGAAAGCTGCTGCCCGGACTGCATCCACAGAGACTGATTATTGGTGACCCCCGACAGATTCTGCTGGTAGATCATGCTGGTGCTCATGCGCATGGGTTGGATTCCTCACTAAGGGCATCCGCAGCCGGTATACCGGCTGCAGTTAACGGTAAAATCAACGAATATTCAGTATGGCGTCAAACAACGAGCTGGCGGTCTGGATCACCTGCGCATTGGCCATGTAATACTGTTGGAAACGCAGCAGTTCGCCGTACTCTTCGTCCAGGTTAACCCCGGAGATGGACTGCTGTTGGGTTTGCAATTGGGTCACAATATTGGTTTGTGCGGTGGCGTTGACCTTGGCGGTAGCGGTCTGGTTACCCACGCTGCTGACCAATCCGGCATAGGCGCCGCTCAAGGTTGCTTTACCCTCCACCACTTTGGCGGTTTGCAGATCGAGCAGTTTCTTGACGTTGTCGTTATCACCCTTACCGCCATCTTCCGTTCCTGCGGCCGCAAACTTGGCCGAGTCGCTGATCGCGACCTTCAGGGTTCCGGCCACATCGCTAACCGGCTTCACGGTAAAGCTGTCATTCTTTTGCGCGTTGCCCGTCACGCCGACCTGCAGGCCATCAAAGCTCAGCGTCGGTTTGCCATCCGCATCAGTGCCTGCGGTGGCAGGCACTTTGACGTTGTCGGACAGGCGCGTAACCTGCCAGTTGGCACCGTCAAACTCCATGCGGTAGTCGCTGGCCTTGACCTTGCTGGTATCGGTAAAGGAGACCGACAGCGAGGCATTGCCGGTGTTATTGGTATTGTTGACCGTACGCCCACCCGAGAAGCTGAAGAAATCTTCCCCCGGATCGCCGTTGATATCAAAGCCTTCGCGATGCTGCTGGTTAAAGCTATCGGCCAGCGCCAGGGCCAATTGCCCCAACTGGTTACGTGCGCCGTCCAGTGATTCACTGCGGAACTTCAGCACGCCGCTGACGCTGCCGCTACCAATCTGACTTTCCGGAATTTCGCTAGCGCCATTGCCGCGATCGTAACCCAGCGTCAGGCGGGACGGGTCTTTGCTGGAAGGCATCGCCGTCACCTGATAGGAGGAGTTGCCTTGCACCAGCGTCAAGCCGTTGGCGAAGGTCACGGTATAGGCATCACCGTCCTGCTGAGTGACCTGAACGCCGACCACTTTGTTAAGCTCTGTCACCAACTGATCGCGCTGATCCAGCAAGGCGTTCGGCTCGCTGCCGCCGCTGCTGGCCCGCACCTGGGTGATTTCGTTATTCAAACGGGCGATCTGCTGGCTGTAAGTATTGATCTGGTTGGCGCTGTCGCTCAGTTGCTGATTGACGCCCGCATCCATATCGCGCAGATATTTATCCGCATTGTTGAACTGATTCACCAGGCCGTTGGCCTTGCCTAACACGGTCTGACGGGCAGCGTCATCCCCGGCATTGCTGACAACGTTTTGCAGATTTTTGAAGAAATCTTCCATCCCCGATGCCAGGGTATTGGTTTTGGACGCCAGCAGGTTGTCGATCTGGGAGACTTTTTCGAAGTAGCTGCTCTGGGCCGAAGCTTCGCTTTGCGCTCCGCGCAACTGGGTCATGATGAACTGGTTATACTCGCGATTGACCGTAGTCACGGTGGCTCCGTTGCCGATAAATCCGTTCATGGTGCCCAGGCCGCCGTTTTGCGCCAGGATCGCGGTCTGGCGGTTATAGCCCGCCACGTTGTAGTTGGAAATGTTATTACTGACGGTGCTAAGCGCAACCTGCGCCGCATTCAGGCCACTCATCGCGGTATTGATTAAGCTGTTGGACATAGAGGTTCCTTATGCTGCGGTGCCAGCGGCCCACAGAGGTCAAAAATTGTGCCGGGCGTTGCCATCCAGCCTGTTTGGGTTATCGGCCATCTGACGGCAAACTTGAGTAAAAAAATGGGCGCTGCATGCAGCGCCCGACAGCTAAAACAGATCCTGCAAATCGTGGGTATAGGCTTTGGTTACCTGCTCCCCGGCGTTTTTCATCTGCTGGATCATGCTGACCAGCTTTTTGGCATACAGCGGATCGGTCGCATAACCGGCCTTTTGCAGCGCATGGGCCGCCTGCTCGGGGCTGCTGGCACTGGCAACGTTGGCGTAACGCGGGTTGTTGGTCAGCAATTTGACGTAATCCCCAATCGCTTCCATATAAGAGCCATACACGCGGAAGCGTGCCTTGACCTTCTTCGCCACCCCTTCCTCGAACTCGGTAGTGGTGATCTCCGTCACCGGGCCATCCCAACTGCTACCGGCCTTGATACCAAACAGGTTATAACTGCGTGAGCCATCCGCCGCCGGGATCTCGCGTTGCCCCCAGCCAGACTCCAGCGCGGCCTGCGCCACAATCAACTGGTGCGGAATACCGCTTTGCTGGCTGGCAACCCGTGCCGGAATGGACAACTGCGCCACAAAGTTGCCGTTGCTCAACGGCAAGGGAGGCGCCGAAGGTATTTTGGGCACTGCCCGGCGGACCATCTGCTCCAATGCCTGACGCGGCAGGGTCTGTAACACCTCGTTGTCCAGCGCCATCGGCACCGTCCCTGCGGTTTCGCTTGGGCGGCTGTTTCCGGCGGAGAGCTGCTTGACCATCATGTCCGCCAGCCCCAGGCCTTTCTGCGACATCTGTTGGGCGATTTGCTGATCGTACATCGAGGTATACAGCCGCGTCTGGTCGCTGCTCAATACGCCATCCTGCGGCAATGCCGCACGCATGCTTTTCAGCATCATCTGCACGAACATACCTTCCACCTGCTGGGCCACCTGCTTGATATTGCCCTGCGGATCGGCGGCAACATCGCGCTTCAAGCCGTTTAGCGACTGGGTGTCATAGGCAGCCCCCGACATGGCCATCAGATCGCTGCTCATCAGATAATTTCCAGTTTGGCACGCAGGCAACCAGCGCTCTGCATTGCCTGCAAGATAGACATCAGGTCGATCGGCGTCGCCCCCAGCGCATTCAACGCGCGAACCACGTTATTGAGGTTGGCACTGGCGTTCACTTTTTGCAGTGAACCTCCCTGCTGCTGCACGGAAATCTGGGTATTCGGCGTCACCACGGTCTGGCCACCGCCGAATGGCGTATCCGGCTGGCTAACGGTGTTTTGCCGATCGACCACCACCGACAGGTTCCCTTGTGCCACCGCGCAGGAGTCCAGTACCACATCGCGGTTCATTACCACCGAACCGGTCCGGGAGTTGATGATCACTTTGGCATCCATCGCCCCAACGTTAATGCTGATATTCTGAATATCCGCCAGGAAGCGCACTTGCGAACTATTGCCGCGCGGCACCAATACCTGCACGGTACGGGAATCGAGCGGAGAGGCGGTGCCGCCGCCGCGCTGGCGGTTGATGGCGTCGCTGATCTGTTGTGCCAGGGTGAAATCATCGTCGTTCAGTTGCAGGTTGATCACGCCATCCTGGCCGAAGGTGGTCGGCAATTCGCGTTCGATGGAAGCGCCGTTGCTGATACGACCACCGGCCAACTGATTGACCTGCACGCTGCTGCCCCCGGAGGACGCACCGGCCCCGCCGACCAGCACGTTACCCTGTGCCAACGCATAGACCTGATTATCAACACCTTTCAGCGGTGTCATCAGCAGTGTCCCGCCACGCAGGCTTTTGGCGTTACCCATTGAGGACACCACCACGTCGATATTCTGCCCCGCACGGGAGAACGGCGGCAGCTTGGCGGTTACCATCACCGCCGCCACGTTTTTCAACTGCATGTTGGTGCCTGGCGGCACGGTGATCCCCAGCTGCGACAGCATGTTGCTCAGGCTCTGGGTGGTAAACGGGGTTTGCATGGTCTGGTCGCCAGAGCCGTCCAATCCCACGACGAGGCCGTAACCAATCAACGCATTGTCACGTACGCCTTGTACCGTCACCAGATCGCGGATGCGTTCCGCCGTCGCGGGCAGGCAAACCAGCATCATGGACAGTGTGAGAAGAAACTTTTTCAGCATCGGTCAATCCTTAGAACGGTGAAACATTTAAGAAGAAGCGCTGTAGCCACCCCATGGTCTGCGCTTCATTGATATAGCCGTTGCCGACGTATTCAATGCGTGCATCCGCCACCTGGGTGGACGTGACCGAGTTATTGCCACTGATGGTGCGGGGGTTAACCACACCGGAGAAACGGATGAATTCGGTGCCCTGATTGATGGCAATTTGCTTTTCGCCCACCACGTGCAGGTTGCCGTTGGCCAAGACCTGATTGACCGTGACGGTAATGGTGCCGTTAAAGGTGTTGTTGGCGTTCGCCCCACCCTTGCCGCCGAAGGTGCTGTCGCCGGAGATATCCATGTCGGCTCGCGCGTTACCAAGCAGCCCTTCGAGGTATCGCGGTGAAGTGGCTACGCCAAATTTGCTGGCCCCATTGCGGCTGGCGTTGGCGGATGAACTCTTGCTGGCACTGACGTTTTCTTGCAGCACGATGGTCAGGGTGTCGCCGATATTACGCGGGCGACGATCTTCAAACAGCGGCTGATAGCCGTAGTTCATCGGCTGTACCGTCTGGAAAATCGAACCGTTCGGCACCGGAGCGCCTGCCGGAGCGGGCTGAGCCGTGGTAGCTCCGTCAACCAGGGGGGTATGCGGAATATAGGCACAGCCGCCGACTGTCAGCATCAGCAGCCCGGCCAGGACGCGTTTGCCTTGCTGCGGCACGCTGGCCGCTAAAAAGGTGGTTACCACGGGTATCGCCTTTGTTGCTCAGGATAAGGATTACGGGCGCAGCCTGCTGCGCCCGTCGATTACAGTTGCGTCAGCTTTTGCAGCATCTGGTCAGACGTTGATACCGCTTTGCTGTTGATCTCATAGGCACGCTGGGTCTGGATCATGTTGACCAACTCTTCCGCCACGTTGACGTTAGAGGTTTCAACATAACCCTGATACAACAGGCCTGCCCCGTTGAGGCCAGGGGTACTTTCGTTAGGTGCGCCGGAGCTTTCGGTTTCCTGGTACAGGTTTTCACCCATGCTTTCCAGGCCGCTATCGTTGATAAAGGTGGTCAACGTCAGTTGCCCGACCTGCTGCGCCGCCGTCTGGCCCTGCTGGGTCACGCTGACGATGCCATCACGGCCCACGGTAATGCTCAGGGCGTTGGCCGGAATGGTGATCGCCGGTTGCACCTGAAAACCACTGGCGGTCACCAACTGGCCATTCTGATCGATCTGGAATGAACCATCGCGGGTATAGGCCTGGGTGCCATCCGGTAACACCACCTGGAAGAAGCCCTGCCCCTTGATCGCCACGTCTTTGCTGTTGTTGGTCTGCGACAGATTGCCCTGGCTGTGGATGCGCTCGGTCGCCACCGGACGTACACCGGTACCAATCTGCAAACCGGAAGGCAGCGTGGTCTGCTCGGAAGACTGAGCTCCGGGCTGACGCATGGTCTGGTACAGCAGATCTTCAAACACCGCACGCTGGCGTTTAAACCCGTTGGTACTGACGTTCGCCAGGTTGTTGGCGATCACGTCCATATTGGTCTGCTGCGCATCCAGACCGGTTTTGGCAATCCATAAGGATGGGATCATGATTTATTCCTCTGCACTCAGCTCATTGACAGCAATGAGTTGGCGCGCTGTGCGTTTTCATCCACGCTGTGGATGACCTTCATTTGCATTTCGAACCGGCGAGCGTTGGCGATCATATCCACCATTGTCTCCAGCGGTTTGACGTTGCTGCCCTCCAACACTCCCGGCATGATCCGCACTTCGGGATCGTTCGGTAGTTGGTTGCCACGCTGCTGCTGAGCCTCGGCAGTCAGATGGAACAGGCCGTCGTCCCCGCGCACCACTTCCCGCGCATCGGCCTTCACCAGCTTCAAGCGGCCAATCTGGGAAATGGTGTTTGGCGGATCGCCCGGATTTAACGCCGAGATGGTACCGTCCGCCGCCAGCGTCAGTTCTGCCTGCGGCGGGGCTTCGATCGGCCCGCCATCACCCATCAGCGGCACGCCCTGCACCATCAACTGCCCGGTGGAGGAGATCTGGATGCTGCCGTTACGGCTGTAAGCTTCAGTGCCGTCCGGCAGCCTTAGCGCCAGAAACCCGTCCTGCTGCAATGCCACATCCAGTGGCCGCCCGGTGTAGTTCAGCGGCCCTTGGCTCATGTCTGCCCCAGGCGTCGAAGCTGCCACCAGCGTACGGGTCTGCATGCTTGGCCCATCAACCGGCACTGCACGCAGTGCCGAAAGCTGTGCGCGGAACCCCGGCGTGGAGGCATTGGCCAGGTTGTTGGCCGTGACCGACTGCTGCTCCAGCGTCTGCCGGGCTCCACCCATCGCGGTATAAATCGCGTGATCCATAAATCAATCCTATTAGCGCAGGCTGACCAGCGTTTGCAGGATCGAATCCTGTGTTTTGATGGTTTGCGCGTTTGACTGGTAGTTACGCTGTGCGACGATCATGTTTACCAGTTCTTGACTCAGATCGACGTTGGAAGACTCCAGCGCTCCGCTGGTCAGTGAACCGAAACCGCCACCGCCCGCCAGGCCTACACGTGGCTGACCTGAAGCACCGGTCTCCTTCCAGACGTTATCACCCTGTGAGGCCAGCCCTTCCGGGTTGGAGAAGTTGGTCAACACGATCTGCCCCAACAATTGGGTCTGCTGGTTGTTGTATACCCCGACCACGGTGCCGTCTTTGTTGATCTGGAAGCCCTGGTATTCCCCGGTGGCATAGCCGTCCTGGGAAATCTTGCTGACAGAGTCACTACCAACGTTCTGTTGCAGGCTACCGGCAAAGCTCAGGTTAAAGTTTTGCGCCAGCGCGCCGTCTTTAGCCGACATTGGCACGACCAGGTTGAATGGCGTGGCGCTTGGTGTGCCATCTGGCTTCAGCGTCCCAGTCAGTGTACCGCTGTTGTCAAAGTTCAGGCTGCCCGCTTTGGCAGACGGAGCACCTGTCACGCTGCCGTCCTGGGTATAAACGTCCCACTTGTTATCAGCTGTTTTAACAAAGTAGGCGTTGATGTTGTGTGCATTGCCCAGGGTGTCGTAGGTGGTAATGGTGTTGACGTAGTTAAACGAGTCGGTCTTGTTGGGATCGAAAGGCGTCACCGCCGGTGGCTTATGGGTCGATTTCAGGTTGGCCACCATATTGCCGCTGGTGCTGGCTTTGGCGTTCATCATGCCTTCAGGGATGCTCAGCGGTACCGGATCGGCCCCCTGCTGGATGGTTGGCGGCGAGCCAGCCGCCGGGTAGCCGGTCAGGCTCAACCCTTGCATGTTGGTGATGTTGCGGTTGGCATCCATGATGAACTGCCCATTACGCGTATAGAAGATGCCGCCATCGGCGTCTTGCATACGGAAGAAGCCGTTCTGGCTGATGGCGATATCCATTGCCCGGTTGGTGTTGGTGGTAGTACCGCCGTTGAAGTTCTGGGTGATCCCCGCCACTTTCACCCCCAGCCCGACCTGCGAGCCAGCAAACATATCGGCAAAGGATACGCTGCCGGATTTAAAGCCATAGGTGGCGGAGTTGGCGATGTTGTTACCAATCACATCCAGGTTGGTTGCAGCCGCGTTTAAACCGCTGACCGCTTGAGAAAAAGCCATGTCGTTCTCCGAAATAGGTCATTTAAAAAGGTGTCTTCAGGATCGAGCGATCCATTGCCGACGTGGAAAATCACTGCGCTTAGTTTGACGAACCCAGTTTGGACAGGATCAGGCGCACGTCATCCAGCGTTGAGGTCCCCGCCACGCCCAGATCCAGTTTTGCCCCATCCGTACCGCGCGTGACGCCGTTAACCATGGCGAAACGCAGTGGCTGCGCCACCAACTGCTCACCACCGTTTTTGGCGTTGATCGCCACGGTGTAAGAGCCATCGGGCGCATTGGTGCCATCCTCCAGCGAACCGTCCCAGGAGAAGGAGTGCACACCGGCGGTCAGCCCGCCCAGATCGATGGTGCGTACCACTTTGCCGGTGGCATCGCTGATGGTCGCCGTGACCGCATCGGCGGTGCGTTCCAGCTCGATGCCAAACGGTGTGGTGCTGACCTTGCCAGCGTCATTCCCCACCAGGATCTCCTTGCCCGGCACCATCACACCGTGGCCAATCAGCGAACTGGCCTGGATTGACTGGTTGCCGCTGATCTGGCCGGAGATCGACCCCAGCGTGGTGTTGAGCTTCTCGATCCCGCTGACCGTATTGATCTGGGCCAGTTGGGTCGTCAGTTCGTTGTTTTGCATCGGGTTGGTGGGGTCCTGGTTTTTCAACTGGGCCACCAACAGCGTCAGGAAATTGTTGCTCAGATCCTGGCTGGTATTGCCATTCGCACCGCTTTTGGCGCCGGTACCGGCAATGCTGTTGTCGAGTGATTCATTGGTGGTGGCGGCAATGGCCATAAATAAAAGCTCCGGTTACTGACCCAGCGTCAGGGTTTTCATCAACATGGATTTGGTGGTATTCAACACTTCGACGTTGGCCTGATAGCTGCGCGAGGCCGAGATGGTGTTGACCATTTCCCCTACAACATCGACGTTGGGCATCCGCACGTAGCCTTTGGCATCCGCCAGCGGGTTGCCCGGCTGAAACACCAAGCGCTCCGGCGAGGGGTCGTCTACTACCTGCGCAACGCGCACGCCACCGGTCGACTGGCCTGGTGCCGCCGCGACCTCAAACACCACCTGTTTGGCCCGATAAGGCTGGCCATCCGGGCCGGTGGCGCTGTCGGCGTTGGCCATATTGCTGGCGCTGACGTTCAGACGTTGGGATTGTGCGGACAGGGCCGAACCGGAAATATCAAAAATATTCAATAACGACATGGAAATTATCCTCCTTGCAGCACGGACATCATGCCTTTGATCTGGCCGTTCAACAGCGTCAGGTCGGTTTGATATTTCAGGCTGTTATCAGCAAAGTTGGTGCGCTCACGGTCCATATCCACCGTGTTGCCATCCAGGGAAGGCTGATCCGGTACGCGGAACAGAAGATCCAGCGACGGTGGCTGCATATTCTGCGCCGGGATATGGCGAGCCGAGGTCAGGTTCAGCGCAACGCCGCTGCCGTTGACGCGCCCCTGTTCCATGACCTTGTTCAGTTGGCTGGCGAAATCGATATCACGAGCCTGATAGCCCGGCGTATCTGCGTTGGCGATGTTGGCCGCCAGGATTTCCTGCCGCTGGGCGCGCAGGTTCAGCGCCTCCTGGCCAAAACGCAGAGCAGCGTCCAATTTGTCGAGCATGCTCCCTCCGCGAGGTTAGAATTTGGAGCCGACAGCATAAACGCCCTACCTGTCAGCCTATCGTGGGAATAAGGGCAAAATGCGTCGCTATTTGTCTGCTTAGCCTGCGCGCGTAACGGTTACACTTGTCCCCCTGTGGTCGCTGCGTCTGTGAGGCAAAATATGAAAAGGATCCTGCTGTTGGTCGGCTTGCTGATCGGCCTGAACGCGCACGCCGAGGGCCTGGACGGACAGGTGGAGAGCTTTATCAAGTCTCAATTTGCCACCAGTACCAACGTGACCGACGTCAAGGTGCTGGTGCGCACGCCAGCAAGCCGTTGGCCGCAGTGCGAATTGCCGCAGCTTTCGATGCCTCAGAATGCTCGCCGCTGGGGTAACATCAGCATCTCGGCCCGTTGTGGCCAGGAGCGACGCTTTATTCAGGCGCAGGTGCAGGTAGCGGGACATTATCTGGTGGCAGCACGGGGGATCAGTGCTGGCAGCAAAATCACGGCCAATGATATCAAGCTGAAAACCGGCCGATTAGACACCCTGCCGGCGCGTACCCTGACCGATAACGCCAAGGCGATCGGAGCCGTCAGCCTGCGCAATATCAGCCCAGGGCAACCCTTGAACATGGTCATGCTGAGACGGGCCTGGGCGATCAAGGCCGGGCAAACGGTACAGGTGATGGCGCAGGGCGATGGATTTAATATCAGCGGCGCAGGGAAAGCGATGAATAACGCCGCCGCCGAAGACAGCGTGCGCGTGCGCATGGCCTCCGGGCAGATTGTCAGCGGCACCGCCAATGACGATGGCACAATTCGTATTACTCTATAAAAAAATAAAGCTTTGCCAATACTTGTCGATAACCAAGTCATAGCAGCATTTATCCGGCCACCAGGGCCACAGAATTGAACTCCCCGTTGCCTCGGCGACGGTGGTACAGATGGAGATTGAACATGAGTATCGATCGTACCCAACGGTTGCAACCCGTGCCCACGGTGCATCCGCGAGAAACACAGACAGACAGCACGTTGCAAGCACGTAAAAAGGTATCGACGGAAACTGCGGTCAGCGGCACCCAGGTTAAGCTGAGTGATGCACAGGCTCGCCTGATGCAGCCGGGTAGCCAAGATATCAATATGGAGCGAGTGGAAAGCATCAAGCAAGCGATCCGCAACGGCGAATTGAAGATGGATACCGGCAAGATTGCCGACGCCTTGTTACAAGACGTGCAAAGCGAATGGCAGTCCGGCGCCGATCGGGGTTAACACCAAGGGTGAGTCATTGATATGGAAAACCTGGCACAACTGCTGGATAAGCTGCTGGACACCTTGCAGGCATTAGGCACGGTGCAGACGGAGGAGCACACTTTACTGTGCTCGAAAACCTTGGCTGGCGTGGCTCTGCAACGCGTGACCGATGCTAAAAGCCAACTGCTGGCGACGGTCAATTATCTGGACCAACAGCGGCTGGAGATGGAGCGGCTGCAACACTGCCAGGCACCTTATGATGGCCAACCGCAGTTGGCGACCCGCTGGCAGCAAGTGCAACAGCAAAGCCTGCAACTGCGCGAACAGAATCACCATAACGGCATGCTGCTCAATCATCATATTGAGCACAATACGCAGGCACTGGCGATTTTAAACAAGCAAAATAAATCGCTGTACGGCCCCGATGGCCAGTCCCGCGCGGGGAGCCTGCTGGGCCGTAAGATTGGGGTTTAAGCACGGCCCCTCACCCTAGCCCTCTCCTAAAAGGAGAGGGGACAGAACGTGCCGCAACTCTGCTACTGAGTCTGCATCTCATACCATTCCCACAATTTCATTTGCACCTGAACTAGCGCCAGCTGGAATTGGCTCCTGTACCTAGCTGTACGAGGATCGCTTTATCGTGGTTGCCAGCCAGTTGCTGGCGCGAGATTTGTTACAACGCGGCGTATTAGCCGCGCCGTTCGAGATGTCATTACCCGATGCCCGCGATTACCTGGTCACCACGGAAGAAAACGCGCAGCGCGCCGATATCATGAAGTTGCGTGACTGGCTGTTAAGGCAAATCGCACCAGGGTGACCGCTCGTCCTCACTCATAATTCACAATCACCTGATTAGAGATCGCCCGCAGCGGAGGATTTAACGCGCCGCGAGACTGCACGTAATAAATGAAGCGGAACTCGCTGTCTGCGGGAAGACCGTTGAAGGCCTCACTTCGGCCGCTGCCCGCGCCGAGCGGTAGGCAGCGTGAGGAGGTACAAAGCTGCACCTGTAATCCGGCAGGCGCGCCTGCCAGCAACTGATAACGCCAGCTTACGCTGGTCACCCGAGCATCCGCCGCCGGTGGATTAGCTGGCCGCAGGCTGGGGGAAACATCACGCACGCTCCCCGTTTCCAGCGTGACGCCGCTGGCATCGGCGGCCCAAGAGCCCGACACCGCCTGCGCAGCCAAAGGAGTGAACAACACTAACAAAGGAAGGAAAGCTTTCATCAGGCGGCTCCTATGGTTGAGGTCATGCGGATCTGACGTTCGTCGTTGATTTCCAGGTTCGACAGCACCACCAACTGCGGCAAGGTACGGCGCAGGAAGCGCGCCAGCAGGGCACGTAACGCATGGTTTACCAGCAGCACCGGCGGTGCGCTGAGCATTTCCTGACGCTGCAGCGCCTGCTTGGCCTGATCCAACAAGCGGTCCGCCAGCCCCGGCTCAAGACCTCCGCCCCCTTGCAGAGCCTGCAACAGCAGGCGCTCAAGCGGCGTATCCAGACCAATGACCTGGATCTCACCGTTACCTGGGAACCACTGCTGGGTGATGGCCCGCCCAAGCGCCACGCGCACCACGGAGGTCAGTTCGAAAGGATCGCTTTGCGTTGGCGCATGTTCCGCCAGCGTTTCTATAATGGTACGCATGTCGCGAATCGACACTCTTTCGGCCAGCAGATTCTGTAGCACCTTGTGCAACGTGGTCAGCGAAACTACGCCAGGCACAAAGTCCTCCGTCAGTTTCGGCATCTCCTGCGAGACACGATCCAACAATTGCTGGGTTTCCTGGCGGCCAAACAGCTCGCTGGCAAACTGACCGAGCAAATGGTTAAGGTGAGTGGCGACTACGGTGCTGGCCTCCACCACCGTGAACCCCTGGATCTGCGCCTGTTCACGCAGTGCGCTATCGATCCACACCGCCTCCAGCCCGAAGGCCGGATCGACGGTTTTGTCACCGGCCAGCTCACCCACCGCATTGCCCGGATTTATCGCCAGCCAGCGCCCCGGATGTGCTTCACCGCTGCCGATCTCCACCCCTTTCATCAGAATGCGGTAACTGGCCGCCGACAGTTCGAGGTTGTCGCGAATATGCACCACCGGCGGCAGATAGCCGGTATCCTGAGCGAATTTTTTACGGATGCCACGAATACGCCCCAGCAGCTCGCCGTTTTGCTGAAAGTCCACCATGGGGATCAGGCGGTAACCGACTTCCATACCCAACGGGTCCTCCAGCTGTACATCAGACCAGCTGGCCTCCACCGCCTGCGGATTTTCCTGCGGCAGCGGCGGCTCTTTGACTTTCGGCGCCTGCTGTTCACGCCCGCGTAACCGCCAGGCCAGCGCCAGCAGTGCCGCCGTGAACAGCAGGAACACCAGGTTTGGCATACCAGGAACCATCCCCAACAGCCCCAATACCCCAGCACTCAACACCATCACACGCGGATTGTTGAACAGCTGGTTGACCATCTGCTCGCCAACGTCCTCATCGGTCGCTACGCGGGTGACGATCACACCGGCCGCCGTCGAGATCACCAACGCAGGGATCTGGGCGACCAGGCCATCACCAATGGTCAGTAAGGTATAGGTTTCAGCCGCGGTACCCAACTCCATACCGTGCTGGATCACGCCGACCAACAGGCCACCCACCACGTTAATCACCATGATCATCAAGCCTGCTACCGCGTCACCGCGCACAAACTTGCTGGCACCGTCCATCGATCCGTAGAAATCCGCTTCCTGCGTCACTTCGGAGCGGCGCTTTTTAGCCTCGTCTTCGCCGATCAGCCCGGCGTTCAGATCGGCATCGATCGCCATCTGTTTGCCCGGCATCCCGTCAAGGACAAAACGGGCGCCCACTTCGGCAATACGCCCGGCCCCTTTGGTGATCACCATAAAGTTGATCAGCACCAGAATGATGAACACCACGATACCAATGGCGAAGTTGCCGCCCACCAGGAAGTGACCGAACGCTTCAACCACCCGCCCCGCGGCCGCCGCGCCGGTATGACCTTCCATCAGGATGATCCTCGTGGAAGCGACGTTCAGCGATAGGCGTAACAGGGTTGAGAACAGCAGGATGGTCGGGAAGGCGGCGAACTCCAGCGTCCGCTGGGTAAACATCGCCACCAACAGCACCATAATCGACAAGGCAATATTGAAGGTAAACAGCAGATCGAGGATAAATGCCGGTAACGGCAGCACCATCATCGACAGGATCATCAGGATCAGTATCGGGCCAGCCAGCACCTGCCACTGCGTATCTTTAAAATTACCCGGCAAACGAAGCAGGGAGGCCAAATTAGCCATCTGAGTTATTCTCTCCAGCAAAATCCAGTGCTTCAGGCACCGGTAAACGTTGAGGTTTTTTCGGGATCAGGCCACCTTCACGCTGCCAACGGCGCAGCTGGTAGACCCAGGCCAGGACCTCGGCCACGGCGGCATACAAGGTCGTGGGAATGTGTTGCCCAATCTCACTGTGACGGTATAGCGCCCGCGCCAGCGGCGGAGCTTCCAGAGTCGGGATACGGTGTTCATTCGCCAATTCGCGGATACGCAAGGCGATCTCCCCAGCCCCTTTGGCAAGGACTTTTGGCGCACTCATGTTCTTGTCGTTGTATTGCAATGCCACGGCGTAATGTGTCGGGTTGGTGACAATCACGTCGGCCTTCGGCACGTCGGACATCATGCGGCGGCGAGAGATGGCCCGCTGTTGCTGGCGAATACGCCCTTTGACATGAGGATCGCCCTCCTGCTGCTTATGTTCGTCGCGGATTTCCTGCTTGGTCATCTTCAATTTCTTGAAGTGGCTCCATAGCTGATAAAACACGTCGAAGGCCACCATCGGCACCAGCCCAAGGACGATCAGCATGCCGCAGAAGATCACAATCTGTAGCGCATTGCGCAGTGCGTCCTGCGGTTGCTGGGTGACCAGATGCAGCATCGCCGCCCAGTTGTGCCACAGGTAAAGCCCGGCTACCCAACCCACCAGCGTCGCTTTGAGAATGGCCTTCAACAACTCTGCCAGCACCTGGGTGGAGAACATCCGTTTTAATCCGGAGATCGGGTTCATGCGCTTGGCATCAAACTTAAGGCTGAAGCCCACGCCACCCAGCAGCATCGGGGCCGACAGCGCCACCAGCACCAATCCAGCGAGGATCGGCATCAGCGCCCACACCGCCTGACGCAGCAGCATGGCAAACTGGCGCAGCATCTGCTTATCGTTGCTGACCATGTTGTGATCAAAATGCAGCCCTTCCGATAACATCCTCGCCAACTGTTGCGCGATATGGCCGCCCGCTACCCACAAGATCGACAACCCCGCGATCAGCATCAGGATCGAAGTCAGTTCACGCGAACGCGCAATCTGGCCCTCTTCACGCGCCTTTTCCAGCCGGTGGGGTGTGGGGGCCTCAGTTTTTTCCATATCACTGTCTTCGGCCAAGGCGAGGGTTCCCATGCGTGCGAAGAATAGAATTGCCGCCAGCATGCCAAAAAAATGCGGATTTCATTGCGGGAACAACGGCGCAAAAGGCCGGTTATTTCGGGGATGGGCTAGCGAAAAGATTTAGGGCGCAGGGTGCGCCCTAATAAATGATCAAAAACCTAGGCTGTCGAGCAGATCGTCCACCTGGGCCTGATTGGCAATTACGCCAGCCCCGTTCTGATCCAGCTGCGGGCCATTGAGCAGGCTGTCGTTCGGCCTTTTCTCTTTGGCAGGCTGATCCGGGATGTTTTCCATCAGTACCATCAGCAGCTGCTTTTCAATCTCCTGCACCACGTCCATCATGCGCTTGATCACCTGGCCGGTGAGATCCTGGAAATCCTGCGCCATCATGATCTCCAGCAACTGGGCGTTGGTGAATGCGGTGTGCTCCGGCACCCGATCCAGATACTGACGGGTATCCGTCACCAGTGAACGGGCATCTGCCAGCTCGATAGGGTTGGCAAACCACTCGTCCCAGCGCCCTTTTAGCGTATTGGCCTGCGACTCCAACTCCGCCTGACGGGGTTGTGCCGCCTCCACGCAGTTGAGCGCCCGCTCCGCCGCCTGCGCCGTCATGGTGACAACATAATCAAGACGGTCGCGTGCGTCCGGGATCGCTTCGGCAGCCTGAGCGATAGCCTGATCTAGCCCCAGCTCACGCATGCTGTCACGCAGCATGCGGGTCAGTTGACCGATGCGGGAGATGATCTCACCCGCTGTCGCTGCATCGCTGGCAGGCATTGGAATATCTCTCATCGCCCTCTCCTTTTTTACATGCCCAGTTTTTCAAAGATCTTGTTGAGCTTCTCTTCCAGCGTCGCCGCCGTGAAGGGTTTCACCACGTAACCACTGGCACCCGCCTGAGCGGCAGCAATGATGTTCTCTTTCTTGGCCTCTGCCGTCACCATCAGCACCGGCATAGATGCCAGCGCACCGTCGGCGCGGATGGTTTGCAACAGCTCGAGACCATCCATGTTCGGCATATTCCAGTCCGATACCACGAAATCGAAGCTGCCGGCGCGCAGTTTGTTCAACGCATCCGCCCCGTCTTCCGCCTCTTCGACGTTGTTAAAACCCAGTTCTTTCAGCAAATTTCTGACGATGCGGCGCATGGTAGAAAAATCATCCACCACCAGAAATTTAAGGTTTTTGTCTGCCATTATTGCTCCTAAGGTTAATCATTTTTGCCCCGTGGTTAGGGGCATAACATCAAATACGCAGCGCCTGACCACCCGCGATCTGCGCCAACATGCGTTGGCTCATGCGCTCCAATTCCACCACTTCATTGACTCCGCCGGTGGCAATGGCCTCACGCGGCATGCCAAACACCACACAACTGGCTTCGTTCTGCGCCAGGGTGTACGCCCCGGCACGGTGCATTTCCAACATGCCTGCCGCACCGTCATTCCCCATGCCGGTGAGGATCACCCCCACCGCATTGCGCCCCGCAAACTGGGCCACCGAACGGAACAGCACATCAACCGAAGGACGATGCCGGTTCACCGGCGGGCCATCATGCAGCCGAACCTGATAGTTGGCACCGCTGCGCGTCAGCTCCAGATGACGATCTCCCGGCGCGATATAGGCATGACCAGGCAACACGCGCTCGCCGTCTTCGGCTTCTTTTACCGTGATCTGGCACAGCTTGTTGAGCCGCTCGGCAAACGAACGGGTAAACCCTGGCGGCATATGCTGGGTGATCAATAACGCCGGGCTGGTAGCCGGTAACGGCTGCAAGACGTGGCGGATTGCCTCGGTACCGCCGGTAGACGCCCCGATAGCGATCAGCTTCTCACTGCTCAACAACGGCGTATGGCTGAGGATCTCCGGAGCCGGTGCCGTTGAACGCTGCGGCAGGCGCGCCTTGGCTGCCGTGCGGATCTTTTCGGCAATCAGCTCGCTATAGGCCAGCATGCCTTCGCGGATCCCCAACTGCGGCTTGGTGACAAAATCCACTGCGCCCAATTCCAACGCCCGCAGGGTGATCTCCGATCCCTTTCCGGTCAACGACGACACCATCACCACCGGCATCGGCCGCAGGCGCATCAGTTTTTCCAGAAAATCCAGCCCGTCCATACGCGGCATTTCGACGTCCAGCGTCAGCACCTGCGGGTTGAATTTTTTGATCAAATCACGCGCCACCAGCGGATCGGGGGCGGTCGCCACCATCTCCATATCGGGATGGCTATTGACAATCTCGGTCATCAGCTGCCGCATCAGGGCAGAGTCGTCTACGCTTAATACGCTGATTTTATTCATTACCTCTCCTTGGTCAGGCCATACACGGTCTGCCCACGCAAGTAGAAATCCCGGCTGAGCTGGCTAAAGTTTTCGGAATGGCCAGCAAACATCAGGCCCCCCGGTTTAAGCAGCGGCACAAAGCGCCGCAAAATGCGCTCTTGTGTTTCCTTGTCAAAATAGATCATGACGTTACGGCAAAATATCGCATCAAATTGCCCCGGCAACGCCCATTCAGGGGCCAGCAGATTGAGCGGCTGGAAATGCACCTGTGCCGCCAGTTCTGGCCGAACCCGAACCAGACCATGGTGAGGCCCGGTCCCTCGCAGGAAATAACGCTGCATCTGCGCCGGTGTCAGGGTGCGCAGATCTTCCTGGCGATACACCCCCGCTTCGGCCTTTTCCAATACCTGAGTATCAATATCGCTGGCCCACACCTGCGTCCCCGTCGCCCGCTGACCCAGCGCCTCATTCAAGGTAATGGCGATCGAGTAAGGCTCTTCACCGGTCGAGGCGGCGGTACTCCACACGGAGTAACCGTTGGGTCGCGAACGCGCATGTTCCGCCAGGATCGGGAAATGGTGCGCCTCACGGAAGAACGCCGTCAGGTTGGTGGTCAGGGCGTTGACGAATGCCTGCCACTCGGCGCTGTTGGTGTCACTTTCCAGCAGCACCAGATAACTACCAAAATCGGGTATTCCCAGCAGCCGCAGACGGCGAACCAGACGGTTGTAAACCATCTCGCGTTTGTGCTCGGCCAACACAATACCGGCACGCTGATAGATCAACTGGCTGATCCGTCGGAAATGCACATCCGACAGGGGCAGCCGTTGCACCATCTGAGTCAGTAAAGACGCAGGCTCTTTATTGGTGGGTGAAGAGGAACTACTCATAGCCCTTCACCCAATGGGTTGTTACTTGCCATACAATTCGACACTAGTTGCTTCCTTTGCCACTGATAAAACTCCGTTGTTAAGACTTTCTGATAAGGTGATGTTGTCGTCCGCCAGGCGGAATACCGCTACCGCATCGGCCAGCGTAATAGCCTGCTCTTCCAATGCCGCCGCCGCAGAGGCCGCTTGTTCCACCAGCGCGGCGTTCTGTTGCGTCACCTGATCCATCTGGGTCACGGCCTGAGTGACCTGCTCGATACCGCGGCTTTGCTCATCGGAAGCCGAGGAGATCTCGCCCATGATGTCGGTAACGCGGGTCACCGAACGCACGATATCCTTCATCGTGGCACCGGAGTTTTCGACCAACACCGACCCTTGCTTAACACGGCCGACCGACTCATCGATCAGCACTTTGATTTCTTTGGCTGCCTGGGCGCTACGCTGTGCCAGATTGCGTACCTCTGCCGCCACCACGGCAAAGCCCCGCCCTTGTTCACCCGCCCGCGCCGCTTCAACCGCCGCGTTCAATGCCAGGATATTGGTCTGGAAGGCAATACCGTCGATCACGCTGGTAATGGCGCCAATTTTCTGCGAGCTGCTGGCAATATCGTGCATGGTGGTTACCACATCGTCGGCCATTTCCCCGCCTTTGGCCGCGGTGGCTGAGGCATCGCGCGCCAGCTTTGAGGCCTGGCGGGCGTTGTCGGCATTCTGTTTCACCGTGGCGGTTAACTGCTCCATACTGGCGGCAGATTCTTCCAGCGACGCGGCCTGCTGTTCGGTGCGGGAAGAGAGATCGTTATTACCTTCCGAAATCTCCTGTAGCCCGATCAGGATCGACTCGGCACCTTCGCGCACCGCACCCACTGTGCCAATCAACGAGTTCTGCATGCGGTGCAGGCTGGCAAACAGCTGGCTGATCTCGTTGCGGCCATACACCTGGATCGGCGCGGCCAGATCGCCGTCGGCGATACGGTCAAAGTGGCTGCGCATAATATTCAGCGGCTGAACCAGCATATTGCGCAACCACCACATGGCACTGGCGGTCACCAGGATCAGCATCAGCACTGCGCCGCACACCAGCCAACCGGCCAGCGTGAAGGAGCGCTGGTTGGCCGCATTGGCCTGGGCGATATTTTCGTTGACCAGTTGCAGGTACTGGACGAAGTCGGCTTCGAACAGGTCTTGCATTTTCTGCGTGGGTTGATCCATAAAGCCCTGCAGGTTGCCACCTTCCAGGAAGACGACTAACTCACGCAACGCACCGCGTAGCCGCTCATAGCTGGCTTGTGTGGTTTCTGTCAGTTGCTGCTCCTGGTCGCTGTTACGGGAAACGGCCAGGAACTGATTAAAATAGAGATCGGCTTTCTGCAACGAACTGCGGGCGTTGCCCATCAGAGCATCGACCTGCTCTTGCGGCAATTTCAGCGCTGCACGGGTGCCGGCCCGGTTCAAGGTGTTGCGCGCCTGTAGCAGGGAAACCCAGCTCAGGCTGAGAGCATCACGCTGCTGGCTACCCAGACTAATCAGATTAAGATTTTGGTTATCGGAGCGGGAAGCGGTATACGACAAGCCGGTGCTAACCAGTTGCATCAGGCAAAAGGTCAGCAGTAATAAAAACAGACTGGTAGAGATACGGACTCGGTTAAACACGATAAACCTCCAGGTAGCCGCGGGTTAACACGGCTTAGGACGGAAAAAAGGGCCACGCCTTCACGGAAGAACGCAGCCCAATGCCGGTTAGAACGTTTCCCAGTTCTCCTGCGGATCGCTGGCGCTCATTTTTTTATGATTGATTACCGGGGTAACGACTTTACTGTTGGCGGATGACTTGAACTCGTTTTGGCCTTCCGCTTTCAGTCGGAATACCGCAACGGACTGGGTCAGGCGGCTGGCCTGCTCTTCCAGAGCTGCTGCCGCAGAGGCCGATTCTTCAACCAAAGAGGCGTTTTGTTGGGTGACACGATCCATTTCTGCTACCGCCTGGCCAACCTGATCGATACCACGGCTTTGTTCGTCGGAGGCCGAAGCGATTTCACCCATGATGTCGGTAACGCGGGTGACGGCATTGACGATATCGCCCATGGTTTCACCGGCGCTTTCCACCAGCACCGAGCCCATATCAACACGGCTAACCGAGTCTTCAATCAGGCCTTTGATCTCTTTGGCTGCCTGCGCGCTGCGGCTTGCCAGGTTACGTACCTCACCGGCCACCACGGCAAAGCCACGGCCCTGTTCACCGGCACGAGCAGCTTCTACTGCCGCATTCAACGCCAGGATGTTGGTCTGGAAGGCGATGCCGTCGATCACGCTGGTAATATCGGCAATTTTCTGCGAGCTGCCAGCGATGTCGTGCATGGTTTGCACTACGTTGGCGACCACTTTGCCGCCTTTCTGCGCGGTTTCTGAGGCGCTCAACGCCAGTTGGCTGGCCTGACGGGCATTTTCGGCGTTCTGTTTCACCGTCGCGGTCAACTGCTCCATGCTGGCGGCGGTTTCCTCCAGCGAGGCGGCCTGCTGTTCGGTACGGGAAGAGAGATCGTTGTTACCTGCGGCAATCTCGGAAGCACCGCTGTAGATGGCATCGGCCCCCTGACGCACGCCGCTGACGGTGTCGATCAGTTCGCCTTGCATATGCCGGAGGCTGGCTGCCAACACGCCCATTTCGTTGCGGCTATTGACGTCGATCTGGTGAGTCAGATCGCCTGCGGCGATCAGTTTGATGTGCTCAATCATACGGTTGAGTGGGCGCACCAGAATATGGTGGATGCCGAACCAGACCATAGCGATCACCGCAACCACCAGTACCAGCACCACGCCCAGAGTCCAAACGGCGAATTCGAAAGAGCTGTCGCCATCTTCGACCGCGATCTGGTATAGCTTGTCGTTCTGAGTCAGGTAGCGGTTATAGAGCTGTTCAAATTCAGTCTGATAACGCTGAGTGGGCTGTTCAAAGAAGGCGTCCAGCTTGCCGTCACCCAACAGCGGGATCAGTTCCGACAGTGCAGTGTGCAAAGTGGTATAACGCTGCTTGAGTTCGTCTGCCGCTGCGGCATCCTGTCGAGCATCCAGAGGGATTTTCTCATAGGCAGCGTAGTGCTGTTCCGCCATGCTCAAGGTGTTTTTCGCCGAGACCAGCAGTTCATCAACGGTGGCACCGGTGCCCGCTTTATTGAGGTCCATCATGTAGCGGATACCGGCACGATTGAGGGTATTGCGGGTTTGCAGCAGGTTTACCCAGCTTTCATTCAGCTCTGACTGCTGCTGTCGGATAGTTTGCAGTACGGTAAAATTTTCTTTGTTATCTTTCAGCGAAGTGAAAAACAGCCCACCGGAAACCAGCTGCAAGGCACCGAATAACACTAGCACCAGCAATAAGCTGGTGACCACCTTCATACGATTAAACATTTTTACCCTTCTTGGAAGCCCGCACAGACAAGCGCTGTGTACGTTAACTGTCTGGGTTATCGGCGTGGCAGAAGAGAACTTTAAGAAAAATCTGTAACTATTTTTTTGTATTGTGCGGGGGGTAAGATTTTAGCTCGGCGAAGGGATGGCCCCCTCACCCTAACCCTCTCCCACAGGGAGAGGGAACAGAACGTGCGACTGATTAGTACCGTATGCGTCCTTCACGTCATCCCGATCACAGCTTTCCCAAAGGGCAAAGGAAACGAAAGTACCACTGATTAACTACAGCCAATATCGCACGTTTTACAGATTAGCTTCTGCACCTGAACACAGCGCCGTACCAGCTCCCTCTCCCTGTGGGAGAGGGTTGGGGTGAGGGGAACTGACGCCAATACGCCTCACCAGTTACACCATCACACACAGCAACTTAGTCAATCAGCGGTGCATTTAAGGCAATCAGGCGCTTTTTGCTACGTTGTCTACCAGCGACATCTCTTCGCTGCTCAGCAGCTTTTCGATATCCACCAGGATCAGCATACGTTCACCGAGCGATCCCAGACCGGTGAGATATTCCGTTGCCAGCGTGACCGCAAACTCGGGGGCCGGGCGGATCTGATCCGCCGTTAACGACAGCACATCAGACACGCCATCCACCACGATCCCCACCACCCGCTGGCCAAAGTTCAGCACGATCACCACGGTGTTTTCATCATAAGAGACGTCCTGCTGGGCAAACTTCACGCGCAGATCGATAATCGGCACGATCACCCCACGCAGATTGGTCACGCCCTTGATAAACGCCGGGGTATTGGCGATACGCGTTACCTGATCGTAACCGCGGATCTCCTGAACCTTGAGGATATCAATGCCATACTCTTCGTTACCCAAGGTAAAAATCAGGAACTCCTGACCTACCGTTTCGCCCGCCAGTTTGCTGACGGCTGCCAGTCCTGCCATTTCGATCACCTTTAAATCAGTCGGTTAATAATTATGCGGCAGCGTCCGTCAGACGCTTTTCCCGGTTCAGCGTTTGCAGCGCCGATACATCTACAATCAGCGCCACGCTGCCATCCCCCAGAATGGTTGCGGCGGAAATCCCCGGCACCTTGCGATAATTGCTTTCCAGATTTTTCACCACCACCTGGTGCTGACCGATCAACTGATCGACCAGCAGCGCATAGCGACGGCCTGCACTTTGCAAAATCACCACGATACCCTGGGTGGCTTCGGTTTTGGCTCCGTCAACCTCAAACACCCTATACAGCTCAACCAACGGTAGATATTCGCCGCGAACCTGAAGCACACGCTCCCCACCGGCCAGCGGATGCAAATCCTCGGCCTGCGGTTGCAATGACTCCATCACGGCATTCAAGGGCAGAATGAACACTTCCTCATTCACCTTGACCGACATGCCGTCAAGAATGGCCAGCGTCAGCGGCAGTAAAATGCGGATTGAGGTGCCTTTCCCGGCCTGGAAATGGATTTCGACATGGCCCCCCATCTCCTGAATATTTCGCTTCACCACGTCCATGCCCACTCCGCGCCCGGAGACGTCGGTCACCTGCTCAGCGGTGGAGAAACCCGGGGCAAAGATCAACATGCCGACCTCTTCATCGCTCATGTTGTCACTCACCGCCAGCCCCTGTGAGGCAGCCTTGGCGAGAATTTTCTGGCGGTTGAGGCCAGCACCGTCATCGGTGACTTCAATGCAGATATTGCCGCCCTGATGTTCGGCGGACAGGATCAGATTACCGACTTCGGCCTTACCGGCGGCCAGGCGCGCAGCAGGTTCTTCAATACCGTGATCCAGGCTGTTGCGCACCAGGTGTGTCAACGGATCGATAATGCGTTCAATCAGGCTCTTGTCCAGTTCGGTAGAGCTGCCCCGTAGCGTCAACTCCACCTGCTTGTCCAGCTTACTGGCCAGATCGCGCACCAGACGTGGGAAACGGCTGAAAACGTACTCCATCGGCATCATGCGGATCGACATCACCGACTCTTGCAGGTCGCGAGCGTTACGCTCCAACTGGCTCATGCTGTTAAGCAGATCGCCATGGTTGACCGGATCCAGGGAGCCTGAACGCTGGGCCAACATCGACTGAGTGATCACCAACTCACCCACCAGGTTGATCAGTTGATCGACCTTTTCTACCGCCACGCGGATGCTAGTGGACTCGCTAGCCTTGGCTTTGGGCTTCGGCGCTTCTGCCGCCGGAGCAGGCGCGGTGGGTGTAGCAACGGCCACGGGTTCCGGCGTGCTAACTTTCGCCACGACCTTCGGCGGTGTGGAAAAGGCAATCTGCTCCGGTTCCAACACAAAGCACAGCACCGCGCTGATATCCTCCTCACTGGCAGAAGTCAGTAAAGTCACCTCCAGGCTGCTCTCGGTCTGCTGCGGGTTTTCCACCTCGCCCAGATTGCCCAACTCTTCCAGCATCAGAGGAATTTCATTTGGCTTCAGGCCGCTCAGGCTGATCCGCATCCCGCCTTCGATCGCGGCCGGAGCAGCGGCATGAACCACCGGTGAGGTTACCGTTACCGCCGCCGCAGGAGCATCCTGCTGTTGCGCTTCCAAAGCCAACTGCCGCAATGCCTGACAAATATACTCAAAGCTCTCGCTATCAGGCTGTTGCGACGTTTTATAGGCGTCCAGTTGCTCCTGCATAATGTCTTTGGTTTCCAGAAACAGGTTGATAATTTCAGTGCTCAGGCTCATTTCCTGACGCCGGGCACCGTCCAGCAAATTCTCCAGCAGGTGGGTAGTTTCCTGCAGAACGCTAAAGCCGAAGGTGGCCGCCCCACCCTTGATCGAGTGGGCAGCGCGGAAAATCGCGTTCAGTGTTTCAATATCCGGGGCCAGCGGGTCCAGCTCCAACAGATGTTGCTCCATATCGGCCAGCAGCTCGTCTGCCTCATCAAAAAAGGTCTGATAAAAAGCGCTAATGTCCATGCTCACGGGGTCACCTCTGCTGTGAGTCGCTGTTAGTCGGTGAAGTGGCGGAAGGTGCCGCCGGAATAGCCGCTGTCGGCCCGGTGTCTGCGGCTTTCACCGCTGCCGGAGGTTGCTCTGACGTCCCCTGCGTTGCCGGCAGTTCGGCGGTTGGAGCAGGTGACGACGGCGGTAACTCTGGTGTCGCTATAGCCGGTGCCGTCGCCTGCGGAGCCAGCTGCTTCAGGCCTTCCGGCTGGTCGATTTCCGTAGCGCTGCTCTCCGCATTCTCGTGTTCTATCCCCTGCTGGGTTGCTTTGTTCAGCACCAGAATGGTGATCCGCCGGTTAACGGCATCATCACCGCCGTGCTGTTTCAGGTTCATGGTCGAGGCCATCCCAACCACCCGCAATACTTTGCCTTCGGCCAAACCACCGGCGATCAGTTCACGCCGCGAGGCATTGGCACGATCGGCGGACAGTTCCCAGTTGCTGTAATAACGCTCACCGGTAGCATAAGGCAGATCGTCGGTATGGCCCGACAGGCTGATTTTGTTAGACAATCCATTGAGGATCGGCGCTATCCCGCGCAGGATATCGCGCATATAGCTTTCCACCTGTGCGCTACCGGTCTTGAACATAGGCCGGTTCTGGCTATCGATAATTTGAATGCGTAATCCTTCGTCCATCATGTTGATCAGCAAATGTGGCCGCAGCGCTTTCAGGCGCGGGTCCGACTCAATCAGCTCATCGAGTTTCTCGCGCAGCTTGTTCAGGCGCAGCTCTTCCGCACGCTTTTCCGGTGAATCCATCTGCTTTTTGACCAACCCTTGCTGCTGGGTTGGGTCGTCCCCACCGCCTGGGATTGGGCTGCTTTCCGAGCTGCTCTTGTCGCCGCTGGTCAGCGCCACCTTCAATGGGGTACGGAAATATTCGGCTATCTGCGTCAACTCCTGCGGGCTGGCAATCGCCAGCAACCACATCACCAGAAAAAATGCCATCATCGCCGTCATAAAATCGGCATAGGCAATCTTCCAGGAGCCGCCGTGATGACCGGCATGATGGGCTTTGCGTTTTCTGACCAGAATAACCGGGTGATTCTGTTTCATGCGTCCTGCTCTTCCGTCGCCTGCTGTGCCGGAGCTTTCACCTTACGCACATGCTCTTCCAACTCAACGAAGGAGGGGCGCTCCGTGGTGTACAACGTTTTACGGCCAAACTCGACCGCGATCTGTGGAGCATAACCATTCAAACTCGACAGTAAGGTGACCTTGATGCACTGCATCATCTTGGTGGTTTCGGCACTCTTCTGGCGCAGCAACGTGGCCAGCGGCGAGATGAACCCATAGGCCAACAGAATACCGAGGAAGGTGCCCACCATCGCATTAGCGATCAGTGCCCCCAATTCCGCCGCAGGCCGGTCAGCCGAAGCAAGCGCGTGCACTACCCCCATCACGGCGGCCACGATGCCGAAAGCCGGCAACGAATCGCCGACCATCGCCAGGCTCCCAGCGGGTACCTCGCTCTCCTGTTCGAAGGTTTCGATCTCTTCATCCATCAACGCTTCGATCTCAAAGGCGTTCATATTGCCGCTCACCATGAGCCGCAAGTAGTCGGTAATAAATTCCACCAAATGGTTATCGGCAAGAATGCGCGGATAATTAGAGAAAATTTCGCTTTCCTGCGGATTATCGATATCAAACTCAAGCGACAACATGCCCTGCTGGCGGGATTTGGCCATTAGCCGATACAGCAGCGCCATCAGATCCATATACAGTTCTTTGTTGTATTTTGAGCGGCGCATCAGCTTGGGAAGAGCGCGCAGCGTGGATTTGATCGCTTTACCGTTGTTGCCGACGATAAAGGCCCCCACACCGGCCCCCCCGATGATCAAAAATTCGGCAGGCTGATAGAGCGCACCGAGGTGCCCCCCGACAATCATATAGCCGCCAAACACGGTTCCCAGAACCACGAGATAACCCAAAATAACTAGCACACGTATTCCTTAAATTCACAATGTGGATGGAAGGTGAGTCAACGCGGATGAAATTCGGCTACAGCACGGGCCGCACCAAAGGGCTCGGAGTACCGAGCCCTTGAGTTTCACCAGTCTGTGTTGTTGCTTAGCCTGCAAACAGGCTCAGACCACGCGTTTAACCTGCTCGTCCAGCAGTTGTGGAATAATATCGGCCAGTTGCGGAGAAAGTTTACGTCTTTTTACTGCGCGGGATGGGGGTTGGCATAAACTGCAGACAAAACTGTTAAGCGGCTGGTGCGCATGGGTGATAAACGTCCCACCACAGCAACTGCAAGCGGAAAGCTGTAACATACCGCTGTCGACAAAACGCACCAGCGTCCAGGCCCGGGTCAGCGCCAGCAACGGGGGTTCGCCTGGCTGCTGCGGACACTGTTCCAAATACAGTCGATAGGCTTTGACCACGGCTTCAACCCCGTGGCACTGACCGCATTTGAGCAGGAACTGATAAGCATTGAAAAACATCGACGAGTGGATGTTTTGCTCCCAGGTCATGAACCAGTCGGTCGAGAATGGCAGCATGCCTTTGGGCGGCGGACTGCCGCGTAATTCTTTGTACAGTTTGATCAATCGCCCACGGCTAAGCTGCGTTTCGCTCTCCAACATCTGCAAGCGCGCGCCCAGCGTGATCAGTTCCATGGCGAGTTGAATGTCCTTGGCTTCCTGAACAATACTTTTCTCACTCATCATCAGGCTCTTTTCTTCGTCACACTACCGCCTTTACCCGATAGTTCTTTGAGTAAATGGCTCGATAGCAAAATGCCGGTGTGGATCTGTTGCAGATCGTCCACGCGGGATTCTTTCGTCAGACGCTCGATAGTATTGTGGTCGTCGAAACGGAAGTGGCAAACCAGTTGATTAGTTTCTGCCAGTTTTACCATTTGTGGCAACGTGAGCTGCGACAGCGCATCCGCCATCGAGTTATCAATACCCAGACGAAACATTGCCGACGCTTTTTCATCGTTAATCAGACGCTGTGCCAGAAGCAAATATGACAAGTTAATGTCATAAATATGTTTAAGTAGTTCAGACGTACCCATATTCCCATCCCGACAGACTATGTTTAAAAACATACGCTGGGTGATAAATTATCGCCCATGACTTGGGTTCATTCCCAAAGCTGTCTCTTATACACATCTGAAAGGGGGGGGGGGGGGGGGGGGGGGGGGGGGGGGGGGGGGGGGGGGGGGGGGGGGGGGGGGGGGGGGGGGGGGGGGGGGGGGGGGGGGGGGGGGGGGGGGGGGGG
>NZ_JAELTL010000052.1:0-38970 GCF_016428815.1 Serratia sp. ASV30
CCCCCCCCCCCCCCCCCCCCCCCCCCCCCCCCCCCCCCCCCCCCCCCCCCCCCTTTTTAGATGTGTATAAGAGACAGTCCCAAAAGACTTTAAATTATCCATCATCACGCTGATAGACAACTTAGGCGGGTAGCCAAGCGGGCGCAGTAAATGCCGCGCCCATATACAAAGCAACTCTGTTTATTGATTGGCGGGTTGGGCCGGCTGTTCGGTTTTACCGTCGGCTTGTTGAGTCTTATTGTCCATGCTGTTCTTGAGCTGCTCGGTTTTTGCCTTGGCCTGTTGAGCCAGATCGTTCGCTCCGTTAATCGCATCGGCCTTGATGTTTTTGGCCTGATCGATCAACTGCTGGCTTTGTTTGTCTGCATCCTGTTTGATCGCTGCAGCCTTGGCTTTGGCATCATCAGTGAGGGCATCCGCCTGCTTGGCGGCGTCATCTTTAATGGCGGAAGCTTGGTCCTTCAACTGTTCCGTCTGGGCCGCCGCGGCCTGCTTGATCTCTTCCGCTTTAGCCTTGGCGTCGTCGGTCAGTTGATCGGCTTTCTTTTCCGCCGCATCTTTCATTTGTTCGGCACTGTCTTTGGCCTTATCCAGATGGGAATCGACCTTGGCATCATCGCAACCCACCAGCAGTAAACCTACCATTGAGGCCAATAGCACTTTATTCCACGCTTTCACGGTCTAGCTCCTTTCGGTCATCTTCAATTTGTGCGATTTATCTTAGAACAGCTTTGCCGTATAAGACAAATTTGGCAACTAAATTGCGTTGTTCTCATGGCGGGTTCAACAGCGGTTGCTTTCTGTGGTAGACTCTTCGCGTTTTCCTGCCAGTTTTGGTTGAGGTGCTTTTCTGAATACGCCGGCACAGCTGTCACTGCCACTTTATCTACCCGATGATGAAACTTTTGCCAGTTTTTATCCGGGTGAGAACCCATCCTTGTTAGCCGCGATCCAATCCGCAGTCCGTCAGGAGCATGGTAGCTACATCTATTTCTGGTCACGCGAAGGCGGGGGACGCAGCCATTTGTTGCATGCGGCCTGTGCCGAACTCTCGCAGCGTGGCGAAGCGGTAGGCTATGTGCCCCTGGATAAGCGCGCCTATTTTGTGCCCGAAGTGCTGGACGGCATGGAACAGCTGGCGCTGGTCTGCATCGATAACATCGAATGCATTGCCGGTGATGAGGAATGGGAAATGGCGATTTTCAATCTCTATAACCGCATTCTGGAAACTGGCCGCACCCGCCTGTTTATCACTGGCGATCGTCCGCCGCGCCAGCTAAATCTGCATTTGCCGGATCTGGCCTCGCGCCTGGATTGGGGGCAGATCTACAAGCTACAGCCGCTGTCGGACGAAGAGAAACTACAGGCGTTACAGTTGCGTGCCAAACTGCGTGGTTTTGAACTGCCGGAAGACGTGGGCCGTTTCCTGCTCAAGCGTCTGGATCGTGAAATGCGCACGCTGTTTATGACGCTCGATCAGTTGGATCGCGCGTCCATCACGGCACAGCGCAAGCTGACCATTCCGTTTGTGAAGGAAATCCTGGGGTTGTAGCCCGTCACCACGCTTTAGGCTATTCACCCTTCGTGCAATAACGCACTGCGGAATGACAGGATGTGCGCCTGCGCAGCGCTGGCGGCGGCGTCGCTGTCCTGTGCGGCCAACGCGCTGATAATCGCCCGGTGTTCATCGATAACTTCCTGCATATGCCCTTCTCGCGACAGCGTGCTGGCCCAGAAACGTTGAGCTCTGGCGTGCAGTACGCTCAGAATATCCGCCAGCATGTTATTTCCGGCAATCTGTGCCAGCTCCTGATGGAACTGATGATCCAGCGTCATCATCCGCACACGGTCACGATCCTGGCTGGCGGTTTCGATCTGCTGGTTCAGTGCGTTCAGCGCGGCAACCTGTGGCTGGGTGATCTTGGCACTGGCCAGGCGCATACACAGCATTTCATTGGCCAGCCTGACATCAATCAACTCTAACGCATCGTCTATCGATAGCGGCGCTACCATCACCCCTTTGCGCGGGATCACCTGCAGCAAGCCCTCATTCGCCAAACGGTGGATCGCCTGATTGATCGGTGTTCTGCCCATATCCAGCTCACCCATTACCTGCGCGGTATTGAGGTACTCACCTGGTTTGTAACTTAACGTCACCAATGCCTGCTTGAAGCGGCGGTAAGCCACTTCATTGAGCGACAAACCGGCTTCATCTGCTACCGGGAACCCTCGATCCTCTGCGTCAATGGTCTTCACATACTACTCCTGCAAGAAGAAATTTTTAGACATGGTACACAAAAACGTCACATGGCAGTCGCTTAGTTGTTAACTGAAGATATAGTGAAATTTCACACCATTTTAACTAAAGGGACACAATTGCCATGAGGCTGACCTTTACTTTACCAGAAACCTGTAGTGCCAAGACGCTGGATGCTGACATCGATCATCTGGTCATCGCTGGCTGGACCGGTCGCGATTATAAGGCAATTCAACATCATATCCAGGAACTGGCCGAGCTGGGTGTCCCTCAACCCAGCAGCGTCCCGCTGTTTTACCGTGTGGCGGTTAATCAACTTAGCCAAGGCGATTGCATCGAAGTGATCGGCGAGGCGACCTCCGGCGAGGCGGAACCGCTCATTTTCAGCCATGGTGGTGAGCTGTATGTCTCATTGGCATCCGATCATACCGATCGTCAGTTGGAAGTACACAGCGTAGCACTGTCCAAGCAGATCTGCGTTAAACCGGTAGCGCGTGCTGCCTGGCCATTATGCGAAGTGAGCGATCACTGGGACTCCTTGATCCTGCGTTCATGGGTTAAGGAAAATGGCGCGTTTCAGCTTTATCAGCAGGGGACTCTCGCCAGCCTGCGCACTCCCGGTGATTTGCTCGAACGCTATCTTGGTGGACAGCAACTGCCAGAAAGCGGCATGGCGCTTCCCCTGCTACCGAGTGACGGGCTGGCAATGACCTGTGGCACGGTCGCGGCGATTGGGGGGATCCGACCATCAGCCGAATTCCGTATGGAACTGGTGGATGAGGTGTTGGGGCGCACCATCGCCCATAGCTATCGCAGTATCGAACTGCCGGTGGTGGCGTGATGGCTAAGTTAACGCTTGTACAGGCCGCAGCCGGGTTGGCCAGTGGAGAGTTTACTTCCAGGCAGTTGATCGCCGGTGCCTTGGCGCAGATCGCCGATCCGCAAGGGGAAGGGGAGCGTACTTTTACTCAGGTGTATGCCGATTGGGCACAACAGCAGGCGCTGGCGGCTGACCAACGTCGTGCAGTAGGCAAACCGCTGTCCCCTTTGGATGGCGTGCCGGTTTCGATCAAAGACCTGTTTGACGTGAGCGGGCAGGTAACTACCGCTGGTTCTCAGGTGCTGGCCGGTGCTGCGGTGGCCAAGAAGCACGCTGCGATAGTAGAGCGTCTGTTGCAGGCGGGAGCGGTAGTGATCGGTAAAACCAACATGACCGAGTTCGCCTACTCCGGGCTGGGACTCAATCCGCATTTTGGTACCCCTGCAAATCCCTGGGATCGGGCCGCCCGCCGTATCCCCGGCGGATCGTCTTCCGGTGCGGCGGTCGCGGTAGCTGACGGTATGTGCTGCGGTGCTGTTGGCAGTGACACCGGGGGATCGGTACGTATTCCGGCCGCTTTCTGTGGCTTGACCGGCTATAAGCCTACCGCCCGTCGAATGGCCAGCGGTGGACTGCTGCCGTTGTCGCCTTCGCTGGACTCTATTGGGGTGATTGCTCATGACGTTGCCAGCTGTATCGCACTGGATGCGGCGATCGCCGAGCAAGCGCTACGGCCTGAGTCACAATCCTTGGAGAGTGCACGTTTTGCCGTCCCGCAAACGTTAGTGCTGGATAGCTTGGACGAAGAGGTTGCAGCGGCGTTTGAGCGCACCTTGAAACGTTTGGCCCAGGCCGGTGCGCAGATTGAAGCTATCCCTTGCAGCGAATTCGCCGAATTGGCGGAGATCAATGGTGCCGGTGGTTTTACGGCACTGGAGTCTTGGCATTGGCACCAGCCGTTGATTGCCGAATATGCCGAGGGTTATGACCCCCGGGTGCTGTCACGCATTCGCCGTGGCCAGCCGTTGGGCGAGAGCGATCTTCAGCAGCTACGGCAGCTGCGTGCCAGTTGGCAACAGCGGGTGACAGCCAAGGTGCAGGGTTTTGACGCCTTGTTGATGCCAACCGCGCCGTTGATAGCACCAACCATTGCCGAACTGGCAGAGGACGACGAAGCCTACTTTCGTGCCAACGGTGCCGCGCTGCGTAATCCTTCCGTCATCAACTTCCTCGACGGCTGTGCGTTATCACTACCCTGCCAGCGGCCAGGTGAGGCCCCCGTCGGCCTGATGGTGGCCGGGTTACCCATGCATGACCAGGCGCTGCTGGGTTGGGCGCTGGCAATCGAACGTTGCCTTGCCGGCGCGTGATTTTTCGGCAGGGTGCCACCTTGCCTTACTGACTCTACCAGGAGAATACCCATGATCGGTTCCCCGAACGGAATGCTGTTTGTTGCAACGGATGTCGCCGCGCAGGATGAGGCGGATTTCAATCAGTGGTACGACCGTGAACACGTGGAAGAGCGGGTGCGTGTTCCCGGTTTTCTATCCGGTACGCGCTATCAGGCGCTACAGGGGGGGCGCAAATACCTCGGGCTGTATAAAACCGCCTCTCTGGCCAGTTTTACCTCCCAGGCCTATCGCAACGCTTTTACCCAACAGACACCGTGGTCGGTTGCCTGCCTGGGCAAGATGCGCGATCCCCTGCGCCGGGTCTGCACGGTTGAAGCCGTCACCGGCCAGGGCAGTGGTAGCCATCTGAGCATCATCACGCTGGCAGTGAGTGAGCAGGATGTTCTGAAAAACGATGTTAAGCACCTGGGTTCCTTGTTGGCTGAACAGCCGGGTTTTGTGCGCAGCAGCCTGCTGTTGCCAAACGCCGAGCTCAGTTCTCCGCTTCCGCAAGAGTCGCGGGAAAATCGTCAGCTGTTACCGATGGTGTTGATCGAGAGTAGTAGCGCAGAGGCGGGGCAGCGTTTGAGTGAGCTGGCTTGCCACACGTTGAAAATCCCTGCTGGCGAGGAGGTGCATTACGCACTTGGCTGGCAACTGACCTCACAGGAGCTGGCATCATGAATACGTCCACCACTGAAACACCGATTGTGGACTTATCGGTGAAAGATCACGCCGTCGATCCTCCTAAAACCGGCAGGTTGGCGGCCGCCAGTTCGATAGGTACCGCGCTGGAATGGTATGACTTCACCGTTTACAACATCATGGCGGCGTTGATTTTCAACCATGTTTTCTTCCCGTCATTCGATCCGTTGGTCGGCACCATTCTGGCGTTTTCCACTTATGCGGTCGGCTATGTTTCACGGCCCATCGGCGGCATCGTCTTCGGGCATCTTGGCGACGTGTTGGGACGGCGTTTTGTGCTGGTTGCCACGCTGGTGATCATGGGCGTGACTACTACCCTGATGGGATTACTGCCCGGCTATGCAAGTTGGGGGATTTGGAGCCCGCTGTTGCTGGTGGCACTACGTTTTATCCAGGGCATTGCGCTGGGTGGGGAATGGGCTGGAGCCGTGCTGCTTTCGATGGAACATGGTAAGCCACATCAGCGTGGGCGTAACGCCTCATTTGCGCAAGTCGGCCCCTCTTGCGGTTCGCTGATTGGCACCGGGCTGATCGCGTTGGTGACCATGGCGATGTCGGCAGACGATTTCCAACAGTGGGGATGGCGTATTCCGTTCCTGTTGAGCCTGGTGCTGGTGGTCTTTGGCCTGTGGTTGCGCCGTGGGGTCGGGGAAACACCGGCGTTCCTGAAATTGGAAGCGTCGAAGGATGTTACCCATTCGCCGATCCGCGAGGTTTTCACCCAACACCCACGCTCGTTGCTGATCGCCGGTGGTTCGCGCATTGGCTCCGACGTGTTGTACGCCTTGGTGGTGGTGTTTACCCTGACTTACGTGACCACGGTGCTGAACCTGCCACGGCCACTGGCGCTGACTGCCACCATGTTGGGGGCGATCGGCAACGCGATTACCGTACCGATGTTTGGCGCCTTATCCGATCGCTTAGGCCGCCGACCAGTGTATATCGGCGGGGCACTTGCGGGGATAGTCTGGGCTTTTGCCTTCTTTGTGTTGCTCGATAGCAGTCAACCGGTGTTGATTTGTACCGCAGTAGTGATTGGCTTGCTGATCCATGCGGCGATGTTCGGCCCGCAGGCGGCCTTCATCACCGAACAGTTCCCGACCAGGGTGCGCTATGCTGGTTCTTCGCTGGCTTATACTCTGGCGGGGATCGTGGGAGGTGGCTTTGCGCCGTTGATCATTGCTTCGTTATTCACTTCTTTTGACAGCACGCTGGCGATTTCGGCTTACGTTGTGCTGGCACTGCTAATTACCTTGTGGGCCTTGCTCGCCGCCCGGGAAACAGCGCATAAACCGTTGTAAATACAGCAGCCGGGCGGATTAACGCCCGGTTTGCCGTCACGGGATCACAAGATCTCCAGTACCTGCTCTGGTGGCCTGCCAATACGGGCTTTGCCTCCTTTCACCACGATTGGGCGTTCGATCAGTTTCGGATTGCTCACCATCGCTTGCAGCAGTTGTTCTTCACTCAGGGTTTCATCCGCCAGCCCCAGCTCCTTGTAGAGATCTTCTTTCTTACGCATCAGTTCACGTGCTGAAGCGAAACCGAGCTCTTGCAACAGCTTTTTCAGCTCGGCGACGGAAGGCGGCGTATCCAGATACAGCACCACCTGCGGTTCGACGCCATGCTGTTCCAGTAGTGCCAGCGTTTCCCGGCTTTTCGAGCAGCGTGGGTTGTGATAAATAGTGACGTTTTTCATCTTTCTCTTTCCTTGTTCAAATCAAGTGCGTTGGAACTTGCTGAAGGTTCTTTGCAACTGACGCAGTTGGTCAATCCGCGCATCATAGCGAGCCTGTTTCAGGCTGCCCAGCTTTTGCAATGAGCTGGCGTTACTGAGCAAACCTATTGCCTGATCCAGACGGCCTGCCAGTGCCAGGCTTTCAGCCCGGGCGGAGAGTTCTTCATCGCGTAACCCTTGAGCAGCACTGGCCTGAGCCAACAGATCCCAGCCGTTCGGATCGTCTGGATGGGCAAAGGTATAACGGTTGAGGATTTTTGACGCTTGAGCGGGTTGATTGCCCTCAACGTAGGCGTTCGCCAGGTTGAGCAGCAACACCGGGTTATTGCTTTGCGCCGCATTGACCGCCTCAAGGCGAGCAATAGCCTGAGCGGCTTTATTCTGACCCAGATCGATGTCGGTCAGCAGATCCAGCATCCAGACGTTTTTCGGATCTTTTGCCAACAGCGGCTGAATAAGATTGCGTGCTTCGTCGTATTTCTTGGCTTCATAGAACAGGATCGCCCGGCCATATTTGGCGGCTATTTGCTCGCGAATGTTGCCTTTGCTGTAAGTGTTCAACAGGTCTTCGCTCAGACCATAGCCTTCCGAGCTGTACATGCCCAGCGTACGTACCCGCGCTAGCAGATAGTCCTGGCTGGATTGCACCAGATGGCGCGGCATTTGGTTGGCGCGGTTGCGGGCATCCGAAAGCCTGCTGTCCGGCAACGGGTGCGTCAGCAGCATTTCCGGGGGTTTTGAGGCATAGCGGGACTGATCGGCCAGCCTTTGCAAGAAGTCTGGCATCGCTTCGGGATCGAACCCGGCGCGTTGCAATACCTGAATACCGATACGGTCGGCCTCTTGTTCATTTGCTTGGGTGAAGCTGATCATCCCCTGCTGCGTTCCCGCCAGCGTACCGCTCAGCGCCGCCATGCCCATGGTTGGGTTGGCCATTGCCAGCAGGATAGAACCTAGTGCGCCCACCCAGGTCAGTGGCGCGTTGCGTTGCTGGTCTTCCATTGCGCGGGCCAGGTGGCGCTGGGTCACGTGTGAGATTTCATGCGCCAGAACCGAGGCCAGTTGGCTCTCGTTGTCGGTTTCACGGAACAGGGCCGAGTGCAGCACCACGTTGCCGCCGAAGAAGGCAAAGGCGTTGATCTCGTCGTTACGGACTAGAAAGAAGTGGAACGGGGTGCGCACTGAATAGGCGCTGGCGACCAGCCGGTTACCCAACTGGTTGATATACTGGGTCAATAGCGGATCGTTGATCAACGGGGCGCTAGCGCGTAGCTGCCGCACGTAAAAATCGCCCATGGTCAGTTCCTGGCCGATGCTCAGCGTTCCCCCTGCGGAAGTCCCCATATCCGGCAGTTGGTCTTGCGTTTGGGCGTTAACCGGCGCCAACGCAGAGGTGCAAAGCGAGCCGAGCAGCAGGACTGTTAGCGCTGTTTTAGTCAACCGGATGGTCATAGTCAGGTCATTCCCTCAATAAAGTCATCAACTAAGACGCCAGCATCAGATAAGAGTTCTTCTTCCATGCCAGACTCTCCAGTACAATCATCGCGAAAGTGCGTTGGCTCACAAAAATGCATTTTCAGGGGTTGTGCGCCTAAGCGGCAAAAACGCTATCACATCATAGCCAGCCACAACCTACATTGAAACGTCTGCACGGTGATAACCGGGCTAAAATTATCTAAAAATCATGTCATACCAGCTCGGCCGCACAGGGATTGGCGAGCCTCACCCCCATTGATGGAATAAGGAGCAATCTCTGATGTTAGAGATGTTATTACAGTGGTACCGACGTCGTTTCACCGATCCGCAGGCTATTGCGCTGCTGGTGATCCTGGTTGCCGGGTTCTGCATCCTTTATTTTTTACACGGTATCTTGACCCCCTTGCTGGTAGCGCTGGTGCTTGCTTACCTGCTGGAGTGGCCTACCGCTCGCCTTCAGCGCCTGGGATGCTCGCGCACCTGGGCGGCAAGCATCATGCTGATTGTGTTTGGCGGTATTGCCATGCTGTTGGTCTTCGTGGTCGCGCCAACCGCCTGGCAGCAGGGCATCAACCTGATGACCGATTTACCAGGCATGCTCAATCAGTTCTACAACTATGCGGCGACCTTGCCGACACGCTACCCGGCGCTGGTGGATGCGGGCATCATTGATATGATGGCGCAGAACCTGCGTGAGCGCCTGTCGGGCATGGGAGAATCGGTGGTGAAATTCTCGCTGGCCTCACTGGTTGGGCTGCTGACTCTGGCCATCTATCTGATCCTGGTCCCTTTGATGGCGTTCTTCCTGCTGAAGGATAAAGAGCAGATGATCAACGCGGTACGCCGCGTGCTGCCGCGCAACCGTGGGTTGGCAGGGCAGGTATGGATCGAGATGAACCAGCAGATCACCAACTATATTCGCGGCAAGGTGTTGGAGATGGTGATCGTCGGGGTGGCGACCTATCTGGTGTTCTTTATCCTGGATATGCGTTATTCCCTGCTCTTGGCGGTGTTGGTCGGCCTCTCGGTGCTGATCCCATACATCGGCGCGGTGCTGGTGACGATCCCTGTGGTGGTAGTGGCCATGTTCCAGTGGGGCATTGGTGCCGACTTCTGGACGCTGATTATCGCTTATCTGGTGGTGCAAGGGTTGGATGGCAACCTGCTGGTGCCGATCCTGTTCTCCGAGGCGGTCAACCTGCATCCGCTGGTGATCATTCTCTCGGTGATTATCTTCGGCGGCCTGTGGGGGTTCTGGGGCGTATTCTTCGCCATCCCGTTGGCGACGTTGGTGAAAGCCGTGATCCACGCCTGGCCGGATGACATGCTGGTGGATGTGGGTGATGAGGTGAAGTGAGAAAAATAAAGCGCAGCAACTGATGCTGCTGCGCTTTACCCTTTACTGCTGCAGGTAGTTCAGAACGATTTCGTGGTGATTGGTGGTCTTGAAATCATCGAACACTTTCTCAACCTTGCCGTCGGTGCCGATCAGGAAGCTGATACGGTGAATACCGTCATAGGTTTTGCCCATGAAGGTTTTCTCGCCCCAAACGCCAAACTGCTGAGCTACCTGATGATCTTCGTCGGATAGCAGCGTGAAATTGAGCAGTTCTTTCTCAACAAAACGCGAGAGCTTTTCGGGTTTATCGGTGCTGATGCCCAGCACTTCGACACCCGCCTTTTTCAATTCATCCATGTTATCCCGTAACCCGCAGGCTTGCACGGTGCAACCTGGCGTCATGGCTTTGGGATAAAAGTAAACCAGTACTCGTTGTCCCTGGAAGTCGGCCAAGTTAATTTCCTCGCCATCCTGGTCGAGTAAACTAAATTTCGGCGCTGTATCACCGGCTTTCAATGGGCTCATAACTACTCTCCATCTCTCTCATCATGCTGTGGATAGTTCACCACGCTAATACTGCCTTGCGCATTCAATTCTGTACATAGGCGATAAAAGGCTTGTTCAATATTTGTGGCATCCTGACCGCCGGAACTGTGAGCGGTGATCTGAATATAGAGCTGCGAGGGCTGCTCACCTTTTGCTGGCTGAGTCCGTGACACCAGCTCGGCAATGTTCATCTGGCTCGAATCAAACAGGCCGGTAAACCGCTCGATGATATGCGGGGAGTCTTTTACCTCAACCTGTACCCACACTGTAGCTGGCATTGGCGGTCTTTCTTGCGAGTTTGTGCGTTTCATCACGATCAGTAAATCCAGCTCGGCGCCTTTTTGCGGCAAAGTGGATTCGATCAGGGTAATCGCGTTCCAGCTACCTGAAAGCAGCATGATGAAGGTGAACTCTTCACCCAGCATGGCCAGACGGCTATCTTCGATATTGCACCCGCAGCTACTGACGTGGCGGGTGATGGCGTTGACGATACCGGGGCGATCGGCGCCCAGTGCGGTGATCACCAGATAGTGTTCATCAGGCTTAGGCAAAATGCAGCTTCCTGTCGTACTGAATGGGGTTACCATGGTAAACACAAAAAAAACCGCCTGCCAAGCGCTTAGACACGTTGTTTGCTTGCTTTTGGATAGGTGACAAAAGTACCATGGGTAACTTGTTTGTGAAGGGGACGGCCAATGTTTACGGGAAGTATTGTTGCACTGGTTACGCCGATGGACACCAAAGGTGCTGTCGATCGTGCGAGCCTAAAAAAACTGATTGATTATCATGTAGCCAGTGGGACTGCGGCGATCGTTTCCGTAGGAACTACCGGCGAGTCTGCCACGCTGCCCCATGACGAACATGTGGACGTGGTCTTGCAGACGCTGGAACTGGCCGCAGGCCGTATTCCAGTGATCGCCGGCACCGGTGCCAACGCCACCAGCGAGGCTATCTCACTGACGCAGCGTTTCAGCAATACCGGCGTCGTGGGCTGCCTGTCGGTCACGCCTTACTACAACAGACCGACCCAGGAAGGCCTGTACCAGCATTTCAAAGCCATTGCCGAAAGCACCGATCTGCCGCAGATCCTCTATAACGTGCCTTCACGCACCGGTTGTGACATGCTGCCGTCAACGATCGCTCGTTTGGCCAAAATTAAGAATATTGTTGCCGTTAAAGAGGCAACAGGGAACTTAAGTCGTGTTAGTCAGATCCAAGTGCTGGTTGATGATGAAGACTTCATTTTGCTGAGCGGCGACGACGCCAGCGGTCTGGACTTCATGCAACTGGGTGGCAAAGGGGTGATTTCCGTGACGGCCAACGTGGCTGCGCGTGAAATGGTTGAACTTTGCCGCCTGGCGGCGCAAGGCAATTTTGCCGAAGCACGCCGTTTGAATCAGCGCTTGATGCCTTTGCATCAGGATTTGTTCGTAGAAGCAAACCCAATTCCGGTGAAATGGGCCTGTAAGGCATTGGGATTGATGGCAACCGATACGATGCGTCTGCCTATGACGCCGTTGACCGACGCTGCCCGTCCTGTCGTGGAGCGTGCGTTGAAAAGCGCCGGTTTGCTGTAACTCTTAGGGAGATTTGATGGCTTATTCATTGCAAAAGTCGACGCTAGCAACGGTCGTGGGATTAGCGCTGGTGATGACGCTGGCGGCTTGTTCTACCGATCAGCGCTACAAACGCCAGGTTAGCGGCGATGAGGCCTATCTTGACGCCGCACCGCTCAAACCGTTGAGCGCGCCGTCCGGCCTGATCCTGCCGGTACAAACCGGTAATTATGAAGTGCCGGCAAGCGCGCAGAAAGGCGCTGTTGGCAAGCAACTGGATATCCGGCCACCGGTACAGCCGCTGGCACTGTTGAGCGGTTCTCGTGGCCAATATGCGGGTGACAGCGGCACGCTGCTGCTGGAAAGCAGCCCGCAGAACGATAACCTGTGGTCGCGCGTAGCCAGCCTGTTGCAGAGCAAAAACATTCCGATTGCCTCACGTACGGATGCCAGCCAAACGCTGACCACCGACTGGGTGAAGTGGAACCGTCTGGATGAAGACAACCAGTACGAAGGCCGCTACCAGATCACGGTACAGAAACAGGGTTACCAGCAAGCGTTGGTGGTGAAAACCCTTGAACTGCGTCAGCAGGGGCAAACCGACAAGGTTACCGATCCTTCTGAAGTTCAGCGCTACAACGGTATGATGATGAACACTATCGTTGAAGGCCTGGACAAGCAGGACAACCTGTCGAGCAGCCAGTCCGCCAACCGTATTGGCGTATTGGATGTGCAGAGCGGCGCGGATGACACCGGTTTGCCGACGCTGATCGTACGTGCGCCGTACACGGTAGTGTGGGATCGTTTGCCACCGGCACTGGAAAAACTGGGGATGAAAGTGGGTGACCGCAGCCGTCCGCAGGGTACCGTCGCCGTAACCTACAAATCCCTGAGCAGTAGTGATTGGGATGCGTTGGGCGCGAAAGATCCTGAACTGAAAGAGGGTGATTACAAACTGCAGGTCGGTGATTTGAATAACCGTACCAGTTTGCAATTTATCGATTCCAAAGGTAAGCCGTTGACCCAGTCGCAGAACGATGCGCTGGTCGCCGTGCTCCAGACGGCTTTCAGTAAAACCAGCGTTAAATAAATACATCTAGGGGCTACGGCCCCTTTTTGTTTTGCTGATACGGTATCGTTTGCGTCGCAGATTTGGCACAATAGTTATCAGCAAACCAAAGAACTTATCAGGTCAATTTTGTGCCCAGTAGGCTGTCTGGCAGCCGGAAGGTACCATCTCATTGGAGTAAGTTAAGATGCAAAAGCTAGCTGAACTGTATCGCGGCAAGGCAAAAACCGTCTACACCACCGAAAACCCGGATCTGCTGGTGTTGGAATTCCGTAACGATACGTCAGCACTGGATGGTCAGCGCATTGAGCAGTTCGATCGCAAAGGGATGGTGAACAACAAGTTCAACCATTTCATTATGAGCAAGCTGGAAGAGGCTGGTATCCCAACGCAAATGGAACGCCTGCTGTCAGATAACGAAGTGCTGGTGAAAAAGCTGGAGATGGTACCGGTTGAGTGTGTGATCCGTAACCGCGCTGCGGGCTCTTTGGTCAAGCGCTTGGGTATCGAAGAAGGCTTGCCGCTAAATCCTCCGCTGTTTGATCTGTTCCTGAAGAACGACGCGATGCACGACCCAATGGTGAACGAATCCTATTGCGAAACCTTCGGCTGGGTGAGCAAAGAGCATCTGGCGCGCATGCGTGAGCTTAGCTACATGGCTAACGACGTGCTGAGCAAGTTGTTTGACGATGCTGGCCTGATCCTGGTCGATTTCAAGCTGGAGTTCGGCCTGTTCAACGGCGAAGTGGTGCTGGGCGATGAGTTCTCCCCGGACGGTAGCCGCCTGTGGGACAAGAATACCCTGGCCAAGATGGACAAGGACCGCTTCCGCCAGAGCCTGGGTGGCCTGATTGAAGCCTACGAAGAAGTCGCCCGCCGTATCGGTGTGAAGCTGGACTAACCGTTAAATAATGCCCCTCACTCTAGCCCTTTCCCGGTAGGAGAGTGCAGAGTCAGGGGCAAAGCATCGAACCGAGCCTCTCATCCCTCATTCACCACTTTCCAGAAAATTACTGCATTCCATCCGCCACGAACGCCTTATAATAGTAACCAGGGCAAGTTTCCTACGATTATTAAAAATCATCTCTGGAGTTTATTTATGCGTTGGCAAGGGCGTCGAGAAAGTGACAATGTCGAGGATCGCCGTGGGCAGTCTTCCGGTCTGGGCGGCGGTGGTGGTGGTCCCCGGATACCTATCGGCGGCAAAGGTGGCCTGATCATTCTGGTAGTGGTGCTGGTTGCCGGTTACTACGGGGTAGACCTGACTCCGCTGCTGAATGGCGGAGATGTCTCCCCACAGTCTCAACAGCAAAGCGCCAGCATCAGTCCGCAAGACGATCAACTGGCCAAGTTTACCTCGGTGGTGCTGGCCTCTACCGAAGATAACTGGCAGGGGATCTTCAAGCAGATGGGGAAAAACTATCAGGATCCGAAATTGGTCATGTACCGGGGCGCGACGCGTACCGGTTGCGGCACTGGCCAATCGGTGATGGGGCCGTTCTATTGCCCGGCGGACGACACGGTCTATATTGATCTCTCTTTCTACCAGGATATGAAAACCAAGCTGGGTGCGGGCGGTGATTTTGCCCAGGCCTATGTGGTTGCTCATGAAGTGGGCCACCACGTGCAGAATCTATTGGGGATTGAGCGCAAGGTTCGCCAGATGCAGCAAGGGGCTAGCCAGGCAGAGGTTAACCGCCTGTCGGTGAAAATGGAGCTTCAGGCCGACTGCTTTGCCGGCGTTTGGGGGCACTACGCCGAGAAACAGCAGATGCTGGAAGCGGGCGATCTGCAAGCCGCGCTGAATGCCGCACAGGCGATTGGTGACGACCGTTTGCAGCAGCAAAGCCAGGGGCGAGTGGTGCCGGACAGCTTTACGCATGGCACCTCGCAGCAGCGTTATACCTGGTTCAAGCAAGGGTTCGATAGCGGCGACCCTAACACCTGCAACACCTTCGCCTCCCGTTGATATTACTCAGTGCCGGTGCCTAGAGCCCGGCACTCTGCTTTCAGGCCTCAATATTCATGTTACAAAAAATGCAACAACGCATGCAGCAGCAGGGTATTCGGCGACTGTTGGTGATCAGCGGCGAATCGCAATGGTGCCGGGATCAGGCGCAGCAACTGGCGGCACAGCTGCCGGGTGACTGGCCTTGGGTCGGTAATGGCGCGCCCGCAGGAATCGATGCGTTGGCGAGTCACGCGGTCAGAACCTTGCTGGGGCAAGAGCGGTTGCATGCGGTGTTTGATGCGTTAGTAGGGCTGGACGTTGAAGCGCTGGCCCAGCTATGCGGGACATTACAAGCCGGTAGCTGGTTACTGTTGCTGGTGCCACCTTGGCAAAGCTGGCCGCAGCAGCCAGATAGTGACAGCCTGCGCTGGAGCGATTGCCCACAGCCGATCGCCACGCCCCATTTTATCCACCATCTGCAACAACAATTGCTGGCCGATAGCGAAGTGTCTATCTGGCGGCAAGGTGAACCCTTGTGCCTGGCTCCCTTACCATCACGGCCAGATTGGCAGGCTCCCCAGGGTGATCCGAGTGATGAGCAGCAGGCCATTTTGGCCCAGTTGTTGGCGGCCGAGTCTGGGATCTGGGTATTAACCGCTGCGCGTGGCCGAGGGAAATCGACGGTGGCGGGGATGTTAATGGCCAGCAGCCCGTTAGCCTGTTGGATCACCGGCCCGAGCCGCGCCGCTACCGACGTTGCCAGTGAGTGGGCCGCCGGACGGGCCCAGTTTTGGGCACCGGATGCTTTGCTACAGCATTGTGCTGAACATGGTGCAGAGGGTGTTGGCTGGCTGCTGGTGGATGAGGCCGCAGCGATCCCAGGACCTTTACTGCAACAGCTAATGGACTATTTTCCACGCGTATTACTGACAACAACGGTGCAGGGATACGAAGGAACGGGGCGCGGTTTTTTACTGAAGTTCTGCGCCACCTTGCCACAGTGGCAGCCGCTAAGCTTGCAGCAACCGATGCGTTGGGCAGCGGGCGATGCCCTGGAGCGGATTATCGATCATGCCTTGCTGTTCAACGAGGAACCGGTATGGGCAGTGGCCGGGCAGTCACCTACTATTGGTGCTATTGAGCAGGCAGAACTGTGTGCCGATCCTCAACGGTTACGACGTTTCTATGCGTTGCTCTGTAGCGCACACTATCGAACTTCTCCGCTGGATTTACGCCGCCTGATGGATGCGCCCGGGATGCACTTCAGTGCGGCATCGCTGGAGGATGAGGTGGTCGGGGCACTGTGGCTGGTGGATGAGGGCGGCTTATCGGTTGAACTGGCTCACGAGGTTTGGGCGGGTCGCAGAAGGCCACGTGGCAATCTGGTTGCTCAATCTTTGGCAGCACATAGCGGCCAATGGTGGGCACCCACTCTGCATTCCCGCCGTATTACCCGTATCGCCGTGTTGCCAGAGTTACGCCAGCAAGGGATCGCCAGCCGGTTAGTGGAACAGCAAAAACGCGTCTCGCAGGGATTGGATTTTCTTTCCGTCAGCTTCGGCTATACCGAGCCACTGTGGCGGTTCTGGCAATCTTGTGGTTTCACCCTGGTGAGGATTGGCAACAAACCGGACGCCAGCAGCGGCTGTTATAGCGCCATGGCATTGCTAGCTATTAGCGAGCAAGGGGAGGCGCTGTGCCATGCAGCGCATAAGCATCTGGCACGGGATTGGCGCTGGTTGCGGCAACGTAGCGACTTGTTGTTGGAATTCGACGATGATGCCGATCCACTATTAAATGAAGAAGATTGGCGCGAGCTGGCCGGTTTTGCCTTTGCCCATCGGCCCTTGGAGGCCAGCCTGGGGGCGCTACAACGTCTGTTGTTGACCAGCTCACTGCCCTGTGCGGTATTGCGCGCGCATTTGCAGCAACAACAAACCATGGCCCAGTGCGCTACCCAATATGGCCTGAGTGGCCAAAAAGCCTTGCTACGGCTTTGGCGACAAGAGGCTGGGCAGGCGCTGCAACAAATTAATGCGCAACATTGCCGTTACTGGCAGGAGTGGGCGCAGTCGTTGCAATAAATGGAAAGAGTTGTTCAATAAAACCCGATTTTCCTGATTTCTCCGCGGCGTATAGTAAGGGGCAGTTGCCGGGTCAGTCCCGGATGTATCTAACCTGAGGAGTCCACTATGAAACACTCGCATTTCGTTGTCCAAAGCCCCGCAACACCGGCAGAGCAACTGATACTGCTGTTTCATGGCGTGGGGGATAACCCGGTGGCGATGGGGGAGATTGGCAGTTACTTCGCCAAAGATTTCCCACAGGCCTTGGTGGTGAGCATTGGTGGCCCATTCGCTTTTGGTAACGGTGAGGGGCGCCAATGGTTCTCGGTTCAGGGGATCACTGAAGACAACCGCGCACAGCGTATTGCCGAAGTGATGCCAACCTTTGTTGAAACCGTGCGCTACTGGCAGCAACACAGCGGCGTGAGCTACGCGGGCACCGCACTGGTTGGTTTTTCGCAGGGTTCGATTATGGCTCTGGAAGGATTGAAAGCCGAAGCCAAACTGGCAGGGCGGGTAGTGGCCTTCAGCGGCCGTTTTGCCCAGTTACCGCAAGCCGATTTTGGTGACAGCGTGGTACACCTGATCCATGGTGAGACGGACGGCGTTATTGCTGCGGAACATGCGCAAGCGGCTGAGGCTCAGTTACAGGCCGTTGGCGCAGACGTGACGTTGGATATTGAGCCAGGCGTCGGGCATGCAATCAGCTCGGGCATGATGAATGCTGCTCTGGAGCGTTTGCATTACTACGTGCCACAGCGCTATTGGGAAGAGGCGATGTTTGGTAAACGGGGCGATCTGATCGCCTTTAAATAAACACCAGGGCGCTATGTGCGCCCTGAGGTTATGGCTTTTTCGGCCAGTCGTCTTCGTCGTCCCACTTGGCGTTGTTATCGCGGTGGGGCGGCAATTCAGGCTTGTTAGCCAGGAATTTTCGATGATCCAGGCGGCGTAATTCCTTGATCCCGCTAATGATAATGCCTGCCAATATCACCAGGATTATCCACCAGTAGTCAGCTAACCAATGCATGTTTACACCTTTCCTTCAGGGCGAACAAAACGCGAGAATATCGCGGGCAGATGGCTTGTGAGCCAAGATGCGCCAGCAACGTCCTTATCTCGCCAGGCCGCCAGCAGCAGCTCGGGCGTCAGTAAATGCTCGGCCTCCTGCGCCAACGGGCGATAACTTAAATGCCAGGGTTCCATCGCCACTCCCCCCTGATCGGCGGTAAACGGGCGATAGAAACCAAACTCGGCCATATGTACAGTCAACCAAAGATTGAGCGGATGGAAATAACCACCGGCTTCATATTCCCACGGCTCCAACTGTAACTTTTGCCCTTCTGGCAATAGCGACGGATCGTACACATCCAGATCGCTGCCCCAGTGATGACGGCTGGCACCCGGCAGGGCCGACCACCGCAAAATGGCTTCGCAACGCTCGGCGGCGGACAATGGCTGGATATCCATCGGCTGGCTATTGTGATCTAATACTGGCCGCTCTCCGTAGAACTTGCCATTCCAGATCGCCAGTTGCCGGTCGAAATCGCGAAAGGTGCTGGCCGGTTGCAGATCGAAGCCTGCCGCTTCAGCCGCCTGTTGCATGGCCTGAAAGGCCACCACCGCAGCGGGTTGCAGACGGTGATTGCCGCTCAGTACGGTGAGATGCTCCGTTGAGCGTCCAGTGAGCATTTCTGCGCTGATCATGCGACCAGTTGCTCCATGATACGCTGATACATGCGGCTCAGTAACTGCAGATCCGCCGCATGTACGCATTCATTCACTTTATGGATGGTGGCGTTGACCGGCCCCAACTCAACCACCTGTGCTCCCATCTGGGCGATAAAGCGGCCATCAGAGGTACCGCCGGTAGTCAGCAATTGCGGAGTGAGCTCGGCATAGTGTTCCACCGCATTCACCACGGCATCGACCAAGGCACCGCGTGAAGTTAGGAAAGGTTGGCCAGACAGCCACCAATCAATGCTGTAATTCAAGTTATGGCGATCCAGCAGTTCCTGCACCCGCTGCTTGATCAGGGTATCGGTCAGTTCGGTGCTGAAGCGGAAGTTGAACTGCACGAACATTTCACCGGGGATCACGTTGTTGCTGCCAGTGCCAGCCTGAACGTTGGCAATTTGCATGCTGGTTGGCGGGAAGAATTCATTACCCTGATCCCACTCAATGGTGACCAGTTCGTTTAACGCAGCCATAGCCCGGTGAACCGGGTTATCCGCCAGATGCGGATAGGCGACGTGCCCTTGAACGCCATGGATACGCAGATTGGCGGTGATCGAGCCACGGCGGCCATTTTTCACCACGTCTCCGACCCGCTCGGTGCTTGAAGGTTCGCCGACCAGGCAATAATCAAGGCGTTCGTTGCGAGCCATCAAGGCTTCGACCACCTTCACGGTGCCATGAGTGGCGCTGGCCTCTTCGTCTGAGGTGATTAGAAACGCCAGGCGGCCCTGATGGTTGGGGTTGGCGGCAACGAAGCGTTCTGCGGCCACCACCATGGCGGCCAGGGAACCTTTCATATCGGCGGCTCCGCGACCATAAAGCATGCCGTCGCGGATGACAGGCTCAAATGGCGGGTTATCCCAATTTTTCTCGTCGCCGGTTGGCACCACATCGGTGTGGCCAGCAAATGCCAGCGTGCTGCCCTGGCCGCGCCAGGCCCAAAAGTTTTGCGTATCGCCAAAGTTCATCGGTTCGACGGTAAAGCCGATCGCTTTCAGGCGGGCGATCATCAGCTCCTGACAGCCTTCGTCATGCGGGCTGAGGGAAGGGCGCTTGATAAGCTGTTGCGCCAGTTCGATAACAGGGCAGATCATGAGTTAACCTCGGTAATAAATTGCTGATAGCTTTCGCTGCTGAAACCTAGCAGGGCATGTCCTTTACCATCGTCCAGCAAGGGGCGTTTGATCATGGCCGGTTGCTCCAGCATCAGGGCGATGGCGGCATCGGCATTGTCGCAGGCATTGCGCTGGGCTTCATCCAGCTTACGCCAGGTGGTTCCACGGGTATTCAACAATGGTTCCCAGCCCAGGCGAGCGACAAAATCACGCAACAGCTGCTCGTCCAGCCCGTCTGCGCGGTAGTCGTGGAATTGGTATGCCACTCCTTGTTCTTCCAGCCAGCGGCGGGCTTTTTTGATGGTGTCACAATTTTTGATGCCGAACATGGTCAGCGAGGTGTGCTGCGGTTTGTCTGTCATGGCGTAAAAGCTACCTTTTAATCGTCAAAATCTGTACTGAGTGGCACAAGAGTAGATCACTAACTTATACCGCACGGTGATAGCACAGATAATGCGGGAAAACGGGGTATAGATCCAGACAACGATGTGCTCATCATTGACAGAGAGAGGTTTGTATTTAAAGGCCAATACATACAGAATACGTCTGGTTTAGGCAAGTTTTTACTCGTTTGTTAGAGTGAAAGGTAAAGCTCCACTCAGTAATTATTACTGAATTGTTCGACCTGTATCGCAGTTAGCGAAAGTTACAGTATGGTACAGGTTTTTATACTGGTACTATGTGCTTATTGTACATAAATGACTATTATGATGAATGCTTATTTCTAAAAAAATAATTGAAACTTTAGGTTTTTCTTGTTATATAGCAATCAATTAAGTTAGAATAATAGAATTACAGTTACAATAAGATAGCAATAATACTATGAAAATCAATGAATTAATTTTGAAGAATGGATTCACTTACCAAGAGCTACTAAAATTAAAAAATCAGTATAGGGATAAAAAGAATGAAACCTATGGGAAAGGAGTAAAAACAACTGATGATGAATCATTAAAAAGCTACATTCTGCTAGTTTCTGAGCTATGCGGTGGAAATATGATATTTCTTTCCTCTGTTTTTTTTGTGATGATGTTTGGAGCTTACTTCTTTAGTGATGATATAAAGCAGGCTATCTTCTATTTAGTATTGTTCGTTATTTTTATTTTGTTTTATATCTGGATTAATAGCAGAGGAATGAAGCTAAGTCTCTTGCTAACAGCAAAATTGATTAGACTTCGATTCCGTATGTTCTTATATCGAGTGTCACCGCCAAAAGTAGAATACGTTGATAAATGAATTTTGTTATTATTCATCATTCAGTTCGTATGTACCATCAAAAAATAGAATCTTTGCTTTAACAACGGATGTACCTACCATGACAATTCTCATTGGAGTACCTTTACCATCCCACTTGGGTCTATAACCAGGTTTGAGATTTCTGAACATCATGCCGGTACCAGGCTTTTCAAACAATGCACTTGTTGCGAGTCTATCACCATGGTTCTTCAAAACTAAGCCGCGATACCCTGCATACGCAGTTATAGTAAAATCAACGGTACTATAAGCTAAATCACCATAACTTTTAAGTTTACTTGAATGAAGCCTACGACCAAGATTGGCCATCAATGCACCACCCACAGCTTGACCTGTACCGGTGGCGACTCCCCAACCTATTTTTGCATATTTTATAATTCCCTAGTATTCGTATATATCAGTAATAAGACACTTTTTATAATTACCTTGCCTTAAAATTTTATATTATCGACTATCTGAGGGCGGTGTTTAATATCGTTACTCATGCTATCCATACGCCAGGCTTATTAGGAGTCACTATTTAGCTGTTTGATGTTCAACGCACATACCCGCTATTTTGTAACCGCTCCAGCGCGCTTCCATCGGCATACACCATGCCGGTAGTCAGATCGTGGAAGCCATATCGCTTATAAAATGCCAATTTGTCCGGCACCGAATAAATAAACACTTTACCTAACGGGGCCAGATCTTGCATGACGCGATCCATCAACTGCTGACCATAACCTTGCCCTTGAAAGCGCGGATGGATGGCGACATCGGCCAGATAAGCTACCGAGGTCATGTCACTGATGGCGTGAGCGGTGGCCATCAGCTCTCCCTCAATAAAGCCCCAATAGCAGAATTGGCTATTTTGGTACACCTTCTGTAAGACCTGCGTATCACGCTCACCCAGCCCGGCAGCGGCCAGCAACTCGCCTAACTGTCGCCAGTCGATATTACATTTACGCGGATCGGTGATGATCTCCATAATTTTCCCCTCAGCCAATACGATCCAAATCCGCAGCATATTGCTGGATAGCACGCTGGTAGCTGCTGATTTCCGTATGCGCAGAGGTTTCAGCCAACAGGATCAGCAGGTCCGCCACCGCCTGTTTGGTTTCCCCCAGATTGTAGAGCGTCATGGCGCGGAATAGCGTGATCTCTTTGGCTTGCGGGAACTCGTTTAGCCCGTCGTCGAAAGCGGCTAGCGATTTCTGATATTCCCCCAATGCGCGATAGGTGCTACCCAGACCCAACCAGGCTTCCTGGCGTAACTGTGCAGGCAGGCCGTGCTGCAAGGCGGCGAGATAGCAGGGGATCGCCTGCTGCTCAAAGCCTTGCACATCGTAAAGGCACGCCAGCTGGTAATGCAGCTTGCCATCCAACGGTGCCTGTTGCAGCATCTGTTGGGCCAGCTCGGTGGCTTCCGGGTAGCGGCCTTGCTGTTTCAACTGCTCGATGGTGATACTCGAAGACATGATTTTCCCTTTCAACGGTGTTTTGCTAAATCCTGCATCAACGTTACTCCTCTACTATTCATCCGCAAAGAAATATATACCTGGATAGATCTCCGATGAGTTTGAAATAGTACGTTCACATCATGCTGATGTAGAATGTCCTATAGTTAATCAGGCTTTTCTTGACGGCAACACGTGATATTTTTCACAAAATGCCTGCGTGCATATCAGTGAGTAAAAAATGACACCCCACGTACCATCGTATGTTCGACAACTTTTCACCCTGCTGCTGTGGGGGATAATCTATTACCTCGCCGGATTGATCTCATTAAAATTTGACGACCCTAACTCGCCGATCGCAATCGTGTGGTTTCCCTCTGGTGTTGCGGTTGCCGCCTTTCTTTTGACCCGCTGGCGCAGTTATTTAACCCTGTTCGTCATTTTGACGTTGGCGAGCCTGTTGTTGAGGGACGGCTGGCAGCATAACCCACTGATATCACTGACCGATGCTGTGCTATCCATGCCAGCCAACGTAGCGATCGCCTGGGCAGTTCGCCGCTTTGCACGGCTTAATGACGATCTGCATACTATTTTAATCTGTATCACTGCAACCTTGGTCTTCAGCGGGTTGGATGCGCTAATTATTGGTGGGGGTTATGCCCTAATCCACCAGCAGCCTTTGTTTAGCTTGTTCTGGCAGAACTTTATCGCTGATGTTACCGGCATTATCTTTGCCACAACCGTGATTATGGGGTTTGTCAATCGGCGCTTGGAACCTGCCAGTTGCAACCTGCAAATGGGTCTTCTGGGAGCGGCACTTTGGCTGCTGCTGTGTGTTTCGATCTGGTTTATCTTTGGCTACCCCTTTCTCTGGCTGCAACACAACGCTGCGGCACTCTATTTTGCCTTGGCATGTCTCCCCATTATTCTGGCGATTATGCTTTCTGTGGCCTGGGGAAATCGCGGGGGCTCTCTCGCGCTTATCACTCTTGGGTTGGGAGTGATTTACTATACCAATCATCAGCATGGACCCTTTTTTCTAAAGGGCTTACATCTCAATGAGTCTCTGTTATTAGCCTTGAGCTACCTTTCCGCGACGGCGTTGTTGATCGTGTTTATCAGGGTGCTGAAGCACTCGACCAACAGTTTTAACCCAGATACCGGCCGGATAACCGGCAAGGGGGTGATTTATAGCCTCAATCCGCGGACCGGGATTTTGCACTGGGAAGATGAGCCAGGCAGTTTGTTTGAGCAGAAGGTTCCCAGCAAGCTGGACACGATAGATGACGTGATGCAATGGATTCACCCGCATGATCAAGGCAAGCTGCGTGACCATTGGCTCCTCAATGATAGTCCTCAGCCCCGTCCCCCGTTGGTATTCCGTATCCAGATGCCACAGGGAGAGTGGCTGACGTTGGTGGATAACAGCTGTGCCCTGCTGAATGAGGAAGAACAGAGCATTATCGTCGGCAACTGGCAAGCAAGCCATTATCACCAGGACAGTTAAATGAACCTATTATTTACATATTGTGGAGAGTTGCAGCAGTGATCCAGATTGCCCTGTTATTATTCGGCGTTGATTTTGTGCGCTCCAAAGCCAAATTTTTGGGCGTAATCGGGATTATCTGGGGGCTTATGGGGATCGGTATCTTTATCGATGGCCTTGATGGCGTGCTCTATTTTCCCTTACAGGTTTTTGGTGCCCTGATGCTTCTGGAAAGCCTCGTCACGTTGAGTATTGCCTCCAGCGGGGTTGGGGCGCAGAAAGCGGTGCTTTATTTCAAGGGCGGGATCTTTTGCGTTGTCGCTCTGTTGATCCTGGCGAACAAACCCTACAGTAATTTGCTACTGGCAATCATATTCGGTTTCTCCTATTTCGTTATTGGCTTGTTTATGATCGCTTCTGCCTGGATCGTGCGGTTTCCGCGCTGGAAGAATGCGCTGGTCAGCGGCATTGCCCAGATACTGTTCGCCATGCTCATATTTAGCCCCTATCCGGTGCACTATAAGGCCACCATATCGTTTTTCCTGGGTACATTGATGGTTGTCAGTGGCATCAATATCTTGCAATTAGCCAGGCGGGCCAACCTTTTAAGGGACGGCACCTCGGTGTTTGAATTGTTGGTTCCTACCGAGATATTTTACGTCTTTGGAAAGAAATCGGCGGCTCGGCCACCCGAGGTAGTTGCCCCCACCATTGATTTCAAACAGCCTTTGACCGTCCATATCTGGACCCCGGAAGGAACGGCGAGTGCGGCCCCAATCCCCCGGCCAGTCATTAATCGCTATATCGCGGCGGTGGATGCTCAAGGGGTTATCTCTACCGGACATGCGGCATTAGAACTGGTACCGAGCGTCTATATCAGCCTGTATCCTGCGACAGATATTGATCGTTCCCCTTCAGAGTTTCTCAATGTGTTGAAGGCGACGCGAGAAAATGACGTGCCCGGCACCTTCCAGCCGGACTATCTTACCGAGGCGACCAACTGGTGCGATTCGAATCGGCAGATCCAGTTTCACCGTTATAACAGCTCGGCACTGTTACGTTTTTGGAGCGGTTATCAGCTGACTAAAATCTACAATCTGACGTCGCGTAACTGTTCCAGTAGCGTTGCCTATGCTTTGGAAGCCTCATTGGATGGTGTTCTTGCCAAACAGAGTAAAAGCTGGCTGGCTACATTACGCATTTTGACCATGCCGGAACTGTGGATTGCCGCGCAGGTACGCAGACGGGCACTCTCAATGGCCTGGACGCCTGGGCTGGTGATGGATTACGCCCGAGCGCTGCGACATATTGTTCACCCCGTGCCTCAGCCATGGTATCAGCGTATTCTCAAGCGCAGGCAACCGGAAAAAGAGGGATAGTGACACGTCATGATTTTTTTAACTCGATAATCACTCACGCATTTTTGGGTAAGGCTGAACGTTGATCATCCGGTGTCTATAAAAAGACGCCGGATAAATTAACGGACGTTAATTATCGCCCACAGAATGAAGCGGCGACTCTGTTAAAGTGGATTTGCGGGTTACCGAATTTGTCATCACCAGGTATATTGCATTCATCCCTCTTCATGCAGACATAGTTGCCGCTGCCATCGTCATTTTTTATCCATAAGTAGCGTGTGTTACCACAAACCAAATGATTACCGCCAATAACATTGGCTGCCTTTTTATGAGTTATTTTTTTCATGGGATCCATCCTTATTTCATATTAATGAAAAGTTAGGATAGCTATCTAAGGTGCAATTTCAAGCCATACTAAAGGAATGTGCCAATAACAGGATGATGTTGGTGACTACATTGGAATGATCTTGTTTGTAGCACATTAAAGTTGTCGTGTTGATTTTGTAGGATAAATTCAACTTAACGTAGGTATCCGCTACCTCGCAAACCTTCCAGAACGCTAAAGAAAGAGTAACATCAGGGTAGGCTTCTGATTAATCTGAAAATATGTTCCATCCTGATTTTTCTTGGCTGGCATCGTTCCCAAAAGGCTTCACTTGGTCAAAAAACAGGCGTAGAATCTCTGCGTCCAATAACCGGAGGTAGTGAAGTATTATGGTTGATCGTGAGTTAACAAATTGGAAAGACTTTATTGATGAGATGTTAGGTAACTAACACCATGTAGGGTTTAAAGCTTGAATAAGGCTATTTGGTTTGTTTTTATTTAAAGCACCTAGGGTAACAATATTAAGTCTTTAGCAAAGCAGCCTCGGTTCCCCGAAGCTGCTTTTTTTACGTCTGCTATTAGCTATTGTGATGGTGAGGCTGCGCCTTACCAGGGAAGCGGCGGCGTACCAAAACGAAGAACAGCGGCACAAAGAAAATCGCCAGAACGGTGGCTGAAATCATGCCACCCATCACCCCGGTACCTACCGCATGCTGGCTGCCAGAACCTGCACCAGAACTGATGGCCATTGGCAGAACGCCGAAGATAAAGGCCAATGAGGTCATCAGGATAGGGCGCAAGCGCAAGCGTGAGGCTTCCAGCGTTGCGGCCATCAAATCCTTGCCCTTATGGTTCAGCTCGTTGGCAAACTCCACGATCAGGATGGCGTTCTTGGCCGACAGCCCGATAATCGTCAATAGCCCTACCTGGAAGTACACATCGTTTTCCAATCCGCGCAGCCAGGTGGCCGTAACGGCGCCGATCACCCCCAGCGGCACTACCAACATGACCGAGAACGGGATCGACCAGCTTTCATACAGGGCAGCCAGACACAGGAATACCACCAACAGCGAGATGGCATACAGTGCCGGTGCCTGGGAGCCGGAAAGGCGTTCCTGGTAAGACATAGCGGTCCATTCCAGGCCGAAGCCGGTCGGTAGCTGGCTGACGAGTTTTTCCATTTCATCCATCGCGGTACCGGTACTGACGCCCGAAGAGGCCTCACCCACGATTTCTACCGTGGAGTTACCGTTGTAGCGTTCCAGACGCGGTGAACCATATTCCCAATGGGAGGTAGCAAAGGCGGAGAAGGGTACCATCCCACCGCTGTTGTTACGCACGTACCACTTGTTGATGTCCTCTGGTAGCATGCGGAAGGGCGCTCCGGCCTGGACGTATACTTTCTTCACTCGCCCGCGGTCTAAAAAGTCGTTGACGTAGGTGGACCCCCAGGCGGTTGACAAGGTGCTGTTGATATCGTCGATGGACACGCCCAGCGCCTGTGCCTTGCGCTGGTCGATGTCGATTTGCAACTGCGGGCTGTCATCAAGGCCATTATGGCGCACGCGCGATAGCTGCGGGTTTTGCCCAGCCAACTGCAGCAATTGGTCACGAGCCTCCATCAGCTTGCTATGCCCCAGCCCGGCGTGGTCTTCCAACTGCATATCGAAGCCCGAAGAGTTCCCCAGCCCGGTGATCGCTGGTGGGCTGCTGGCGATTACGCGCGCTTCGTTGATGTTACTAAAGGCCTTGGTGGCACGATCGATGATATCGAACGAGCTATTGGCTCCCGAACTGCGCAGATCCCAGTCCTTCAGGCGCAAGAACAGGCGTGCGACGTTCTGGCCGTTGCCGCCTGGCCCGGCACCGATGGTGGAGAACACCGACAGCACGTCGGCTTTCTCTTCGGTCAGGAAGTAGTGCTCGACTTTTTCCACTACCTTGGTGGTTTGCTGCAGGGTGGAGCCTGCAGGCAACTGCACCTGCACGGTGAACACGCCACGGTCTTCCTGTGGCAGGAATGAGGTTGGCAGTTTGATAAACAGCACTGCCATACCGGCCAATAGCAACAGGTAGATCACCATGTAGCGGACACTGTGATGCAGCACGCGCGCTACCCCACGTTCATAGCGTTCGGTGTTGCGGTTGAACATGCGGTTAAACCAGCCGAAGAAACCGCGCTTGCCGTGATGATGGCCTTTGGCTATCGGTTTGAGAATAGTGGCACATAGGGCAGGGGTGAGGATCATCGCCACCAGCACCGAAAGCACCATTGCGGAAACGATGGTGATCGAGAACTGGCGATAAATGGCACCGGTTGTGCCGCCGAAGAAGGCCATGGGAATAAATACTGCCGAAAGCACCATGGCAATCCCCACCAGCGCACCCTGGATCTGCCCCATGGATTTACGGGTGGCGTCCCTGGGTGAGAGACCTTCCTCGCTCATCACGCGTTCCACGTTTTCCACCACCACGATGGCGTCGTCCACCAAAAGGCCGATCGCCAGCACCATGGCAAACATCGTCAGGGTGTTAATGCTGTAGCCGAAGGCTGAAAGGATGGCAAAGGTGCCCAGCAGCACTACCGGAACGGCGATAGTGGGGATTAATGTGGCGCGGAAGTTCTGCAAGAACAGGTACATGACTAAAAACACCAGCAAAATGGCTTCCAGCAGGGTTTTTACCACGTCATGGATCGAAGCCTGCACGAAAGGCGTCGTCTCATAGGCGATCTTGGCTTCCAGCCCGTGGGGGAAATATTGTGAAAGCTCGGCAATCTTGGCTTTCACCAACTGGTCGGTTTGCAATTCGTTGGCACCGGAGGCCAGCTTGATGTTCATCCCTGCGGCCTGTAGGCCGTTGTAACGACTGAGGTAGTTATAGTTTTCCCCACCTAATTCCACCGTGGCAACGTCACCCAGAGTCACCAGCGAGCCGTCGCGATTGACGCGCAGCGTGATCTGGCGGAACTGCTCTGGCGTTTGCAACTGGGATTGAGCGTTGATGGTGGCGTTTAGCGCCTGCTGATCGACAGAAGGGGAGCCGCCTAGCTGGCCCACCGCCACCTGGGCGTTCTGCGAACTGATGGCATTGACCACATCCTGGGTGGTGAGTTGATAGCTGGTGAGTTTGTTCGGATCTAACCAGATACGCATGGCGTACTGTGAGCCGTAAACGTCCATGCTGCCCACGCCGTTGATACGGCTAAGGGGGTCTTGCAGGTTGGAAACGATATAGTCCGCGATGTCCTGCTTATCCATGCTGCCATCGGTGGAGACAAAGGCCACCATCATCAGCGTGGTATCGCCCGATTTTGACACCGTCACGCCTTGCTGCTGTACCGCCTGTGGCAACCGCTTGATGGCAGCTTGCAGCTGGTTCTGGACTTGCTGCATTGCCTCGTTGGGATCGGTGCCGGCTTCAAAGGTTAGCGTAACCGACGCCTGGCCGGTATTGGTGCTCTGTGACGACATGTACATCATGTTGTCGAGACCGGTCATGCTCTGTTCAATAATCTGGGTAACGGTATTTTCCAGCGTTTGTGCCGATGCCCCTGGATAGGTGGCACTAATACGCACGTTTGGCGGAGCGAGGTTCGGATATTGTTCGACAGGCAGAGAAAAAATCGCCAACGTCCCCGTCAGGCAAAGAATAATTGCCAGAACCCAGGCAAAAATCGGGCGATCAATAAAAAAGTTGGCCATGCGGCATGAACCTCGTTGTGACTTGTTCTATTTTTGACTGCATCAGTTATGCTTATGCCTGGCGCTGACTGGTGGCCAGGCTGTCGCAGGATTTGATTGTACCCAAAGGTGCTACTGCACTTTACTCGTCAAGCGTAGATAAAGCGTGGAGAAAAAAAGGAGATAATGTAAATAACAGTAGTAGAAATCTACAGTTACACATTGCACCACCACGAAATGCGTCATTATGGCGATTTTATTGCGTTACGGTGAAATAATCAGGACGTTTTCTCAGCAGGAGTTAAGCATGGAAATTAACCCGGTATTTGCTCGTCGTCTTTACCTGTGTTGGCTGATCAGCAGCAATGAACGCCCTAACGTTCCACGCCTGATGGAACTGACCGGTTGGCCGCGCCGTACGTTGCAGGATGTCCTAAAAGCACTACCAGGCCTGGGCCTGGAGTTGCAGTTTGTGCAGCAGGGGAAGCGTAATAATGATGGCTATTACCAGTTGGCAAACTGGGGCCCGCTAAGCCAAAGCTGGATTAATCAGCACCATGAGATGCTGCTGGCGGCCATTGGTTGAGTGTTCCCCGGCGTGCCGGGGAAGCATTACTGGCTTTTCGCTTCCAGGTACATCACGGTTGCTGCCACGCGCGAACGCACGTTGAGCTTGCGCAGCATATTGCGGATGTGTACTTTCACCGTCTCTTCAGAAATATGCAACTGTGCCGCGACCTGCTTGTTTGACATGCCGCGCGCCACTTCCTGCAAGACATCCAGTTCACGCTCGGTCAGAGCGGCAAAGGGATCGTGTTGCTCGCTGCGTGACGAAAGATAGTCCGCTACCGCATCGCTAATCACGTTCTGGCCCTCGGCGGCCTGGCGAATATGTTCCAGCAGTTGTTCAGGCTCGCTGTCTTTCAGCAGGTAGCCATCGGCGCCAGCATCGATCAGCGCATAGACGTCGCTGCGGGAGTCGGAAACGGTCAGCACGATGATGCGTGCATCCACCCCTTCATCGCGCAGTGCTTTCAGCGTATCCAGCCCGGAAAGCCCCTTCATGTTCAGATCGAGCAGGATCACGTCTGGGGTGAACTGCGCAGCCAGGGCGATCGCCTCCGCTCCGCCGCTGGCTTCTGCCACCACGGTGAAAGTAGGATCTAGCCCCAGCAATTGTTTGATGCCACGGCGCATCAACGGGTGATCGTCCACGATCATTACTCGGTAATTTTTCATCACAATAAAACGTGCTCCCTGTAGCGAGTAAAGCCACTGCGTACTGCCGGCAGTAAAGCTGACTCTTAAAATATAGTAGTAATTGGCATCGTCGCTCGGCTCGAATGGCCGCCGTGCAATGCTGTTAGCCCTTATGGCGGGAAGCTAAGACAGACCTCCGTGCCCCCGGCCTTGCCACGCCTGATATGTAACGTCCCGTTCAGGCGCGTTGCTCGTTCGCTCATAATGGTTAACCCATAATGGCCTTCCGGTTCATCCAGGCTGCCGATGCCGCAGCCGTCGTCACAAATGGTGATCTCGTTGTCGCCGCTGGGGGAGACTTCGCAATGGATCACAATTTCCTGTGCATCGGCGTGTTTGATGGCATTAAGCACGGCTTCACGCACGATCTGTAGCGCATGAACCTGTTGTTGGGCATTCAACGCCTGTGAGGCTAACCGACAGTGTAACTGAATCCGCGCGCTGGTCAGCAGTTTTAATGGTTCCAATACCTGCTGCAACGCGGCGTTCAGGTCGGCATCCTGAATGCTCAACCTGAAGGTGGCCAGCAGTTCGCGCAATTGGCGATAGGCATCCGCCAGTGCTCGATCAAAATCATCAATGATCTCATCTGCCTGCGATGAGTGGCCTGCCAGGGTACGTTTGAGCAAGGTAAGCTGGATGCGCAGGAAAGTGAGAGCCTGGGCTAACGAATCGTGTAGTTCACGGGCAATGGTGGCGCGTTCCTCCATCAGCAGGAACTGCATATGCTGCTTTTGTGCTCGGTTAAAGTATACCCCGCGGCTGAGCATATTGGTCACGCTTTGCATCAGATGTGGGTGGGGCGGCTGCTGTTCATGTTGCCAGCTCAGGCTACCCAAGGGTTTGTTGTCTTGCATAATCACCTGCGAATGCCAGGCCAGTTCCGCCACCGGTTCACCACTGCTGACCTGCCATTGGCTGAGGCTGTCTTCCACATTGAGCCGAATACAATGTAATTGTTCGCTCAGCTTGATGATATGCAGGACCTTCTCAAACGCCCGCTGATCCAACTGCCCAACGCTCAGCGCCTGGGAGCAACTGTAGAGTACCTCCAGCGTGCGGTTGGCCTGTTGTAAACGCTCGGTTTTTTCCTGCACCTTGTGTTCCAGTGACTGGTAGAGCTTCGCCAATTCGCCAGACATGGTGGTGAAGGTTTGCGACAGTACACCCAGTTCGTTTGGCAATGAAACGTCGAGCGGCGGATGATTGAAATCACGTTGTTGCATACGCAGGCTGGCATCCACCAGGCGTTTGAGCGGGGTGACCACTTGGCGGCGCATAAAGCGGATGCAGAACAGCACCAGGGCAATGATGGCGATGTAGCCCATCACGCTGATCGTCGCTACGATGGTCAGCTTTTGTTCGGAGTAGCGCTGCAAAGCCAGGACAAAATGGTCGATCTGATTCACATAGCTGGCCACGTTGGCCTGATAGTTTTCCGGGTTCCCAGCCAGGATCTGTTTTTCCAGTACCAGCCAGGCTTGGCGCAGCGTCAGGTATTTTTGCCGCACATCGTCAGGCACATAAAATCGATCGAGTTTAAGCAGGGCCGGAGCCATCAGCGACTGCTGATACTGTACCAGGTGCTGCTGCACTTCAGCGAAACCGTTAGTGAGCTCATACGCCAACCGGTAGCTCTGCATACGCAACGATCCCGCGATATTGATCGCTTCGGCATCCTGCAGGCTGCCGGCCACGGTGGTCAGTGCCAGTCCGGTGGACAGCACGGAAAGGATCACGATAGCTATCAGCGCCTTCGCCAGGCTGCCTGTCACTGAGCGTTTTACGAGCAATTAAGCGTCCTTCTGGTTATTGGCCGGAGTGTTATGCGCCGTCAAATTATAACTTTTGCTGGCAAAAAGCATGGCGATTTTGAGCAAACGGCCGATTTACCGCCAAAACCAATCTTCGCTATATAATCAAGTAAATAGCGATTGGGCGGCCTACCGTTGGCAAAATGCCCTATATCGGCTATCAGTGATTGATCTGGCGCAAGTAATACCTACTTTTACCTATTTAGGGTGATTATCTACCCCCTCCGATAAGCCTATTTTATCCTTGCCTCTTACCCGAGGTGCGAGACAAACAATAATAAAGTCACACTATAATAATTTTTTACACGCGCGCGTGTTGCCAACTTTGAAGGATAACCCGAATGGCCGAATTGTCGCGACGCAGATTGCTCAGCGGACAATGGCGTCATCAATCTGATGCGATCCGTCCCCCGTGGTCGCGTGAAGCCCCTCTCTTCCTTGCGGGTTGTACCCGGTGTCAGGCCTGCGTTAACGCTTGCGAAACCGGTGTATTGATCAGCGGCAGTGGCGGTTATCCCGAAATCGATTTTCAACGCGCGGAATGTACCTTTTGCCGACAATGCGCAGATGCCTGCGAAGCCCCAGTGTTTTACCCACCTCAGCACCAACCCTGGCAACAAGTGGCGTCGTTTTCGGCCGTTTGCCTGGCGATGCAGGGGGTTGAATGTCGCAGCTGTCAGGACAGTTGTGAAACGCAGGCAATCCGTTTTCGGCCACGGTTAGGCGGCATAGCCCAACCGGCGCTCGAGGCGGCGGCGTGCAATGGTTGTGGTGCCTGCGTTGCCGGTTGCCCGACCTCGGCGATTGCAATAACCCGGAGTGAAAATAATGAGCAGTGAATGGCACGTAAGCGGGTTGATGGTGCAGGCCCGGCCTGACAAATTCCCGGCCCTGATCTCGGCGCTGCTGGCAATCCCTGATACGGAAATTCCAGCACAGGATCAACAGCAGGGCAAGCTGGTCGTCGTTATGCAAGCAGCACGCTCCCAGGCGTTGCTGGAAAAAATTGAGTCGGCACGCAATCTGGAAGGCGTGTTGGCAGTGTCGCTGGTTTATCACCAGCAGGATGAGCAAGGTGAGGTAATACCATGAAACTCAGTCGTCGAGACTTCATGAAAGCGAACGCTGCCGCGGCTGCTGCCGCAGCTGCCGGGCTGACGATCCCAACGGTCGCCCAAGCCGTGGTCGGCAGCGGTGACGAAATCAAATGGGACAAAGCACCTTGCCGTTTCTGCGGCACCGGGTGTGGCGTTCTGGTCGGTACCCAAAATGGCCGCATCGTGGCTTCGCAGGGCGATCCGGATGCCCCGGTTAACCGGGGTTTAAACTGTATTAAAGGCTACTTCCTGCCCAAGATCATGTATGGCAAGGATCGTCTGACGCAGCCAATGCTGCGTATGAAGAACGGGCAATATGACAAAGAAGGTGAGTTTACTCCCATCACTTGGGAAAAAGCCTTCGATGTTATGGAAGAAAAATTCAAAGGGGCACTGAAAGAGAAAGGGCCGGAAGCGGTCGGCATGTTCGGCTCCGGCCAGTGGACGGTATGGGAAGGCTACGCAGCCTCCAAACTGTTCAAGGCGGGCCTGCGCTCCAACAACCTCGATCCGAACGCGCGCCACTGCATGGCCTCTGCGGTAGTCGGCTTTATGCGTACCTTTGGCATGGACGAGCCGATGGGCTGCTACGATGATATCGAGCAGGCCGACGCCTTTGTGCTGTGGGGCTCCAACATGGCGGAAATGCACCCGATCCTGTGGTCGCGCATTACCAACCGCCGCCTGGGCAACGACAAGGTCAACGTCTCGGTCCTTTCCACCTTTGAACACCGCAGCTTTGAGCTGGCGGATAACGGCATGGTGTTCACCCCGCAGACCGATCTGGCGATCATGAACTATATCGCCAACTACATTATTCAGAACAATGCGGTTGACCAGGACTTCCTCAAGCAGCACGTCAACATCCGCAAAGGGGCGACCGATATCGGTTACGGCCTGCGTCCAACCCACCCGTTGGAGAAAGCGGCCAAGAACCCAGGCAGCGATGCTTCGGAGCCGATGAGCTTCGAAGATTACAAAGCCTTTGTGGCGGAGTACACGCTGGATAAGACCGCTGAATTGAGCGGCGTGCCGAAAGACCAACTGGAAGCGCTGGCCAAGCTGTATGCCGACCCGAATGTGAAAGTCGTCTCTTACTGGACGATGGGCTTCAACCAGCATACCCGCGGCGTCTGGGCCAATAACCTGTGCTACAACCTGCACCTGCTGACCGGCAAGATCTCCAAGCCGGGCTGTGGGCCGTTCTCACTGACTGGCCAGCCTTCTGCCTGTGGTACCGCGCGCGAAGTGGGGACGTTCTCCCACCGTCTGCCAGCGGACATGGTCGTGACCAACGAGAAGCACCGCCAGATTGCCGAACAGAAATGGCAACTGCCAGCCGGCACCATCCCGGAAAAAGTCGGGCTGCATGCGGTTGCGCAGGACCGTGCGTTGAAAGACGGCAAGCTGAACGCCTACTGGGTAATGTGTAACAACAACATGCAGGCCGGGCCAAACATTAACGAAGATCGTATGCCGGGCTGGCGCGATCGGCGCAACTTTATCGTGGTCTCCGATCCGTATCCAACGGTGAGCGCGTTGGCCGCCGACCTGATCCTGCCTACTGCGATGTGGGTAGAGAAAGAAGGGGCTTACGGTAACGCCGAGCGTCGTACTCAGTTCTGGCATCAGCAGGTGAAAGCGCCGGGCGAGGCGAAGTCTGACCTGTGGCAGTTGGTGGAGTTTGCCAAACGCTTCAAGGTGGAAGAAGTCTGGCCTGTGGAACTGATCAATCAGAAGCCGGAATACCGGGGTAAAACCTTGTATGACGTCCTGTTCGTCAACGGTGAAGTGAACAAGTACAAGCTGGAAGAGATCCCGGCCGACCAGTTGAACGACGAGTCGCGCGACTTCGGTTTCTACATCCAGAAAGGACTGTTTGAAGAGTATGCCGGGTTTGGCCGTGGCCATGGTCACGATCTGGCGGCCTTTGATATGTACCATAAGGCGCGCGGTTTACGCTGGCCGGTGGTGGATGGCAAGGAAACCCTGTGGCGTTACCGTGAAGGAACCGATCCTTACGTGAAGGCCGGTGAAAGCGTGCGCTTCTATGGCAAGCCTGACGGCAAAGCCGTGATCTTCGCGCTGCCGTTCGAGCCTGCGGCAGAAAGCCCGGATCAGGAGTTCGATCTGTGGTTGTCTACTGGCCGCGTGCTGGAACATTGGCACACCGGTTCGATGACGCGCCGGGTGCCAGAATTGCACAGAGCCTTCCCTGAGGCGGTATTGTTTATCCATCCGCTGGACGCCAAGAGCCGTAATCTGCGCCGTGGCGACAAGGTGAAGGTAGTGTCACGCCGTGGCGAAGTGGTGAGCATCGTCGAAACCCGTGGCCGTAACCGTGTGCCGAAAGGCCTGGTATATATGCCGTTCTTCGATGCCGCGCAACTGGTCAATAACCTGACGCTGGACGCTACCGATCCACTGTCGAAAGAGACAGACTTCAAGAAGTGCGCGGTGAAACTGGAGAAGGTATAAGGCCAACGGAATGAGCCAGCAACGAGATAAAACACCGGCCCGGCGGCGCTTCCTGCGGGATGCTGCGCGCAGCGTGGCCGGGTTGGCAGGGATAGGCATACTGCTGGGGTTGCAACAAAAGCAGTCTCAGGCACGTGATGGCCTGGCCCTGCGGCCGCCGGGAGCACTTGCCGAAGGGGCGTTTGATAGCGCCTGCATTCGCTGTGGCCAGTGTGTGCAAGCCTGCCCGTACCAGACGCTGAAACTGGCGACGCTGTTGTCGCCGAGAGCGGCGGGAACGCCGTACTTTGTGGCGCGGGATATCCCTTGCGAGATGTGTGAAGACATCCCGTGTGTGGTGGCCTGCCCGAGCGGCGCGCTGGATCCGAACCTGACGGATATCGATCAGGCACGGATGGGGCTGGCGGTGTTGCTGGATCATGAAAACTGTCTGAACTGGCAGGGGCTGCGTTGCGATGTGTGTTACCGCGTTTGCCCGCAGATCGACAAGGCCATCACCTTGGAACTGCAACACAACGAGCGTACCGGCAAACACGCCATGTTTCTACCCACGGTTCACAGCCAGGATTGTACCGGTTGTGGCAAGTGTGAGCAGGCTTGTGTGCTTGAGCAGGCGGCGATCAAGGTGTTACCGATGGAACTGGCACGTGGCCAATTGGGTGAACACTATCGCTGGGGCTGGCAGGAAAAGCAGCGTGCAGGGCATTCACTGGTGCCGGAAGGCCTCACATTGCCGGCACGCGGCGTAAAGGGAGGTGAATGATGGCTAATCCAGTCGCTGAAGCCGGGCGTGATGCCCGTCTGCGCCATGGCTGGTTGCGCAGCAACCGCTTCCTGATCCTGCGCCGTTGCAGCCAACTGTTGATCTTGTTGATGTTTCTCTCGGGGCCGCTGTGGGGCATCTGGATCCTGCGGGGCAACTACAGCGCCAGCCTATTGGCGGAGACGGTTCCATTAACGGATCCGTTGATGATGCTGGAAAGCCTGTTGGCTGGGCATTGGCCAGCCTGGTTGGTGTGGGTAGGCGCGGTAGTCGTGCTGATCTACGGCCTGATCGGTAATCGGGTGTTTTGCGGCTGGGTTTGTCCGGTCAACCCGGTGACCGATCTGGCGGCCTGGCTACGGCGCAAGTTAGGTTTGCGTCAATCGGCCAGCCTGCCTCGTTCCCTGCGCTACGGCATCTTGCTTGTCGTACTGGTTGGCAGTGCCGTGAGTGGCACGCTGCTCTGGGAATGGATTAATCCGGTTGCCCTGATGGGGCGCGGGCTGATCCACGGCAGTGGGGAGGGCGTGTTAGCTTGGCTGAAAGGGTTGGGTGCCGCATTTGGTGCCGGTATCTGGCTGATTGTGGCGCTGTTCCTGTTCGATCTGCTGGTGGTCGAACACGGCTGGTGTGGCCATCTTTGCCCAATGGGAGCGCTGTATGGCGTCATTGGTAGCCAGGGTGTGGTGCAGATCAGCGCGGAGCAGCGTGACAACTGTACTCGCTGCATGGATTGTTTTCATGTTTGCCCAGAACCGCAGATCCTGCGTGAGCCGTTATTAGTAAAAAAAGGTACACCACGGGTTGCCAGTGATGCCTGTATTGCCTGCGGACGTTGTATCGACGTTTGTGCAGAAAACGTATTCGAAATTAAGAGCAAATTTCATTATTCGGGAGCCAAAAAATGACCAGCAATGTCCTGAAAAAGCAGCTTTCCCTGTGGGGCGCGCTGTTAACACTGGTAGTTGCCAGTGCCGCGTTTGCCGCCAGTGATGTCGATCTCAAGCAATCGCCAGAGGTTTCCGGCACGGCTGAAGGGCAGATCAAAATGCCCAAGCAGCAGGAAAAGATGGCGCTAAACTATGTCAACCAGCCGCCGATGATCCCGCACAGTGTTGACGGTTACCAGATTAGCAAAAACACTAACCGCTGCTTGCAGTGCCACGGCGTGGAGCACTATCGCACCACCGGCGCACCGCGTATCAGCCCGACACACTTTATGGACAGCGATGGCAAGGTGCTGGGGGAAGTTGCTCCACGCCGTTATTTCTGTCTGCAATGCCACGTACCACAAACCGATGCGGCACCAATCATCGGCAATGATTTCAAGCCTATGCAGGGCTTTGGGCACTAAGCGGGGGAGCTATGGCCGAACGTAATACCACAACATCCGAGAAAAAGGCCGGGCCGATCCGCCGTTTATGGCGCTGGTGGCGCAGGCCGAGCAGGCTGGCACTGGGGACTTTGCTGCTGTTGGGCTTTGTTGCCGGGATCGTTTTCTGGGGCGGTTTCAACACCGGTATGGAAGCGGCCAACACCGAAAAATTCTGTATCAGCTGCCACGAGATGCGTGAAAACGTCTACGAAGAGTATATGGAGACGGTGCACTACAACAACCGCAGTGGCGTACGTGCCACCTGCCCGGATTGCCACGTTCCGCATGAGTGGGCACCAAAGATGCTGCGTAAGCTGAAGGCCAGTAAAGAGCTGTACGCCAAGGCGTTTGGCCTGATCGACACGCCGCAGAAGTTCGAAGAGCATCGTCTGACCATGGCCAGCAACGAATGGGCGCGTATGAAGGCCAATAACTCGCAGGAGTGCCGTAACTGTCACAACTTCGAGTATATGGATTTCACCGCGCAGAAAACCGTGGCGGCCAAGATGCATGACAAAGCGATAACCGAAGGCAAAACCTGTATCGATTGCCATAAAGGGATCGCACATAAACTGCCGGACATGCACGGAGTCCCTACCGGATTCTAACTCTGGTGGATATCAACCCCGCAGCGCTGCAAGGCCTGCGGGGTTTTTTCAAAATGGCGATGTGTCGATTACTCGCTACCCCGTCCTACCGTGACAAAATGATGAGTGTTTGTTTCAGAGCCAGCACAACGGGACTGGATCTGTCTCTTATACACATCTCCGAGCCCACGAGACAGGAGGTATCATCGCGTATGCCGTCTTCTGCTTGAAAAGGGGGGGGGGGGGGGGGGGGGGGGGGGGGGGGGGGGGGGGGGGGGGGGGGGGGGG